>JBBIPI010000005.1:0-27496 GCA_037442985.1 Clostridiales bacterium | reverse complement strand
CGGAGACCTCGGCCACGACGATCTCCACGCGACCCACCCCATTCTATCATCCGGCGCGCGCCCCGGCGACGGGCTTTTCCTCGAGCAGCTCGCGGATGCGCCGCATGACGACGTCGTTGGCGACGGTGCCCAGGTCGCGCGCCGTCGGACGCCGCGAGGGCAGCCATTCCCTCACGTCCACCGGCGCGCCGATGCGCACCCGCAACCGACGGAAGGGCACCGGCCGCCCGCAAATGGCCACCGGCACGATCGGCGCGCCCGTCGCCGCGGCGAGGAGCACCGCGCCGGCCCGCCCGTCCGCCACCTCGTCTCCGAAGACGCGCCGGCCCTCGGGGAACACGCCCACCGCCCGCCCCTCCCGGAGCAGGGACAGGGCGCGCCGCAGGGCGGCCAGGTCCGCCGCTCCCCGGCGGACGGGGAAGGCGCCCAGCGCGGTGATCAGCCTGCCGAAGAGGGGGATGCGGAACAGCTCCTCCTTGGCCATGAACCAGACGGGACGGGGGAGGGCGCAACCGAGGATGGGAGGGTCCCAGTAGCTGCGGTGGTTGGCGCAGACGACCACCGGCCCCGAGGAGGGGACGTTCTCGCGGCCGCTCACCTCCCACCGGAAGAGCAGGCGCATGACTGCCAGGAGCAGCCAGCGCGCGACGGTGTAGAGCCACGGTCTCATGCGGCCGGCCTCACCTTGCCGCCCCGGCGCCGCCGCCCTGGCCCTGCACCAGGGCCAGGATGAGCTCTACCACCTGCTCCGGCGTCAGGTCGGTCGTATCTATTATAATCGCGTCCTCGGCGGGCCGCAGCGGCGCGCAGGCGCGCGCCGCGTCCTGCCGGTCGCGCTCGGCCAGCTCCCGCGCGACCCTGGCCGGGTCCGCCCCGCACCCCTGCGCCTGCAGCTGGGCGAAGCGCCGCCGGGCGCGCACCTCGGGCCGCGCCGTCAGAAAGAACTTGCGCTCGGCGTCGGGGAACACCAGCGTCCCCGTGTCCCGCCCCTCGAGCACCGCCCCTCCCCGGGCGGCCAGCCGGCGCTGGGCCTCCACGAGCAGGCGGCGCACCCCGGGGATGGCCGCCACGCGGGCCACGACGGCGTCGACCTGGGCGCCGCGGATCTCGCCGCTCACGTCCCGCCCGTCCAGCAGCACGGCCAGGGACCCGTCGGGCCGCGGCGCCAGGGCGACCTCCGTCCGGCGCGCCAACTCCTCCACCGCTCGGGCGTCCCCGGGGTCCACCCCCTCCTGGAGGACCTTGAGGGTGACGGCGCGGTACATGGCCCCCGTGTCCACGTGGAGGTACCCCAGCCGGCGCGCCACCTCCCGCGCCACGGTGCTCTTGCCCGCCCCGGCCGGGCCGTCGATGGCGATGACGGGCCTGCGCCCCGCGCCCATCCCCGCATCACCCCGCCAGGTCCGGCCGGAGCCGGCGCGCGCCCTTCAGGTACACGTGCCGGACCTCGTCCTGTCCCAGGCTGGTGTTGACCAGGACCAGCACGCGCACGCACAGGGGCACGCCGTCGGGCACAGCCATCTCCTGGGCGCACAGGAGCGGGACCCTGTCCCAGCCCAGGCGCCGCGCGGCGGCGGCCGGGAAGGCCGCGTTCAGATCGGGCGTGGCGGTGAAGATGACGCCCGCCACGTCCTCCAGGCGGAAGCCGTTCTCGGCCTGGATGGTCGCCAGCAGCTCCGCCACCGCCGTCTCGATGGCCTCGGCGGTGTTGCCGTCGGCCGTCGTCGCCCCCCTGATGCCCCTGACCTGCAGGCCGCTCACGCTTTCCTCTCCGCCCGGTCCCACGGGTAGACGATCCAGTCCTCGGTCAGGGCGGCGACGTAGTCCGGCCTCTCGTTCGGGTACTCCGACGCGCGCGGGCGGTAGTGGAGCACGGCCACCTCGGGGCGCCCGCCGGCGGCGACGACACGGATCTTGACGGCCATGGCGACCCGGCCGTCGCTCCAGATGTCGTCGACCACCAGCACCCGCTTGCCCCGGAGCAGCTCGTCCTCCGGGAACTGCCAGAAGAACGGGCGCTTCTGCCGTTCACCCGGCCCCTCGTAGAACACGACGGCGGCGACCATGATGTTGCGGATCCCGATCGTCTCGCTCACCAGGCAGGCCGGGATCATGCCTCCCCGGGTGATGCAGAGGATGGCGTCGTACTCCCCTGGTTGGCGCAGTTGCCCGACCAGGTTGTCCACCAGGTCCTCGACGTCGTCCCAGCTCAGGATCTTTCGTTCGATGTGCCCTCCCTCCCCTGCCTGCGCCGCCTCATCGGGACGGCGCGACCAGACCCAGGTCGGTCCACCCGCCCCGCAGGGGGAAGCGCGCTCCGGGGCGAGGATGGATCACCGGCGGGTCAGCGGCCACCACGCGCACGGCCAGCGGCTCGGAGCAGCAGCGGGCGTCCACCGCCAGACGGTCGCCGGGGTGGACCCGGATGGTGACGGTCCGGCGGCGGAAGAAGGCCATCGGCCGGCCGTTGACAGTCACCGCCACCTGGGGAGCCGCCCCCGCCCCCTCCAGGGCCAGGGTCAGCGACAGGGGCGCCTGACCGGCGCTGGCCGGCAGGACGTCCGGCCAGCCCTCGCCCGGGTCGAGCAGCGCCCATAGCCACCGGCCCTCGGCCCCAGCCACCAGGGCCTGACCGGCCACCAGCAGGACGAGGCTCGCCGCGGCCAGGCGCACCAGCACCCTTTCCCCGGCAGCGAGCAGACGCAACAGGCGATCCACGGCTTCGCCCTCCCCGCTCCAGGCAGCCTATGCCGGGCCGGGATCGCCTATGCCCCCACCTCAAGGCTCGGGCACCAGGCGGCCGACGGGCCAGGCCTCCCGGTTGCCCACGTAGACCTGCGCCCGGACCGTCTTACCTTCGCACTCCACCTCCACCCACTCCCTCACGTAGAGGGGCGGGTCGTCGTCCACGCCCTCGTAGTGATCGAGCACGGGCAGGTCCCGCTCCTCGATCTCGTAGAGGTACCCCCGGGTCTCCGCCCCCTCCTCGGGCAGGATCAGGGGGTATTCCAAAGGGGGGGCGTGGTAGACGCGGAAACCCTTGAGCCGGGCCGGCCGCGGCGCGGACACCGGCCTCCCGAGGAGGTCCTCCAGGCGGTGCCGGCTGGTCAGGGTGCCGTACGTGAAGAGATACACGCCCTATCCCCCTCCGGCGGCGCGCCCCCTCACCTCGACCCCGGAGCGCCCGCGCCGCGCCAGCTCGGCCTCCAGCTGCGCCTGGATCTCGCCGAGCAGGCGGTACAGCCGGTTGCGGCGCAGGCTGAAGCTCCCGCCCAGGAGCGCGATGTCCCCCAGGGAGGAGAAGAGATCGAACAGGAGCGGCCGCAGCGCCTGGCCGGGCGCCGTCCGCAGCGCCCCCCGGAAGAGCCACTTCCGGTTGGCCGGCGGCTTCCCCTCCAGGTAATAACACAAGGACAGGGCCGCCGTCAGCAGCTGGGTCAGGTTGTCCAGGCACAGGAAGGGCTGGCCGCGGCGCAGCGCCCAGGCCAGGGACGCCTTCCGCTGCCGGAACTGGCGGTAGGCCAGGGCCGCTTTCTCCCCCCACACGGCGGGCGGCACGTCCCTGGCCAGCGCCAAGAGGGGGCCCGTCAGACCGTCAGGATCGTGCAGCACCCGGGCGGTGGAGAGGGTGTACAGGACGGCGTCGTCCCACTGCCGCGCCCGGCGCCCCACCTCTCCCAACGGCCAGGGGGATACCTTGACGCGCCGTCCGGCGAGGGACAGGGAGCGCACCTCGCCGGGCTCGGGCACCCGTCCCCCGCACAGCCTTGCCGCGACCACCTCCCACGACTCGTCCGGCACCAGGACGGCCAAGTCGATCCCGGAGTAGTGGTCGGCGAACTCGGTGGCGGCGGAACCGGCCAGGAGGACGGCCACGCCCGGCACGCCGCCCTCGGGACCGGCCAGGAGCGCCAGAAGGGGCGCCACCGCCTCCTGGCCCCGCTCCACCAACTGGGCACGCGCTCCGCTCACGGGGAACCCTCCCGGCGGCTTGTCATTCGCCCCCCGGGACGCCCTTTCCTGCCCGGCCCTTTTGCTTGCGTGCCTCCGAAGCGCAGGTATAGAATAGGCATAGCCTTTCACCCCCAGAGGTTAGGAGGAATCGGCATGCGGGCGACTGTGGACCACGACCTGTGCATTGGCGACGCCATCTGTGAGTCCATCTGCCCCCAGGTGTTCCAGCTGGGTGACGACGGCCTCTCTTACGTGATCGCCGATCCCATCCCCGAGGACCTGCGGGCCGAGGTCGAGGAGGCCGTCGAGTCCTGCCCGACGGACGCCATCGCCATCCACGACGACAACGCCGAGGTCGACGCCCACCTCCTCAAGTCCATCAAGGCCTAGTCGCCGGTAGCCACGAACAGGTCATCCCCCAGGGGAGCGACCCGCGGGTGGCTCCCCTGATCTTTTCACCCGTACCTATGCTGGATGCCGAAGCCCCCGCGCGGGTACTCCCAATCTATGTTGCGGTACGGGCAGCCGATGCGGCAGGTCCCGCACTCGACGCAGCCCTCCCAGGCGACGCGGTTGAGCTCCGCCCCGTCGTCGTACTGGTAGACCACCGAGGGACAGATGTAGTTGCACCATTTCTCCGGGCAGCGGCGGCAGAGCTCCTGGTCGCGGATGCGGATGTGGCTCTCCTCGTCGGCCTTGAAGCGGCTGAGGTAGAGCCGGGCCTCGGCGCGGCGCCGCATCTCGACCAGCCCCTCCGGCCGGCCGTCCCGCGGCAGCCAGTCCGCCTGCAGGTCGCCTGCCATCCCCCTCACCGCAGGGCGACCCACCCGCGCGCCAGGTCCAGGGCGATGCGCCAGGCCGGGCGCGCCTGCCGGATCAGGCGCATGATGCGCGCCTGCTTCTCCCGCTTCGGGGTCAGGTCGACGGTGGCGAACTCGTGAGCCGCCTGGTTCACCAGCCGCGGGTAGACCCGGAAGAACTGGGGGTGGGTGTCGAAGAACTCGCTGGCGTTTCGGTACTTGTGCAGGTCCTGGAGGACGAAGGACCGCTCGAGCCGCCGCCGGTAGCCGGCCAGGGAGGCGGCGGAGTAGTCGCCCCGCCGCCTGGCCTCGAGGATCGCCTCGGCCGCCAGCTTGCCGGAGATCAGGGCCAGGTTGGAGCCCTCCCGGTGGAGGGCGTTGCAGAGCATGGCCGCGTCCCCCACCACCACGAAGCCGTCGCCGTAGAGGGGCGGGACGTGGCGCAGGCCTCCCTCGGGGATCAGGTGCGCGCTGAACTCGCGCGGCTCCCCGCCCGCGAGCAGGGAGCGCACGCAGGGGTGCTCCTTGAGGCCGTCCAGCAGGTCGCCGGGGTTGAGCTTGGCCGCGGCGAGCTGGTGGACCATCACCCCGACGCCCACCGAGAGCGACTCCCGGTTGGTGTAGAGGAACCCCATCCCCATGAGGCCGCGGGTGGGCCACCCCACCATCTCGATGGTCACGCCCTCCTCCGGCCCCACGTTGAAGCGCTCCTCGATCACCTCGCGGGGCAGGGAGATCACCTGTTTGACGGCGACCGCCATCTCCCGCGGATCGAGGGGCGGCGCGAGCCCGGCCTTCTCGGTGAGCAGCCGGTTGGCCCCCTGGGCCACCACCACGACGTCGGCGCGCAGGTCGCCCCGGGGCCGGCTCGTGCGCACGCCCACCACCCGCCTGCCCTCGAGGAGCAGGTCGGTCACCGTCGTCTCGGTGAGCAGGCGCACGCCGGCGCGGCGGCACCGCTCCCCCAGCCAGGGGTCGAAGCGGGCGCGCAGGACGGTGTAGGCGTTGACGTCCTCGGCCCAGACCCGGCTGCCGTAACCTACCGAGGTGACGGCGTCCTCCGTCATGAGCCACAGGTGCTGGCGCACCACGCGGCGCTCCAGGGGCGCCTCGGCCTCGAACCCGGGGAAGACCTCCTCGGTGGGACGCCGGTAGAGGACCCCGCCCATGAGGTTCTTCGCCCCGGGGTAGTCGCCCCGCTCGATCACGAGCACCTCGACGCCCGCCCGCGCCAGGGTATAGGCGGCGGCCAGCCCGGAGAGCCCCGCCCCCACCACGATCACCTCGAACCGGTCCGTACCGGCTCACCCCCGGTCGCGCCGCGGCTGGCCAGCGAGCGCAGTCGGAGGCGCAGCTCCTCCGTCAGCGCCGGCACCACCTGGCGCAGGTCGCCCACGATGCCGTAGTCGGCCACCTGAAAGATGGGCGCGTCGGGGTCCCGATTTATGGCCACCACCACCTCGGCGTCCTGCATCCCCACCAGGTGCTGCACGGCGCCGCTGATGCCCACGGCCACGTAGAGGCGCGGCCGCACCACCTTGCCCGTCTGCCCCACCTGCGCCTCGCGCGGGATCCAGCCGGCCTCCACCGCCGGGCGCGAACCGGCCACCACGCCGCCCAGGACCTCGGCCAGCTCCCGCAGCAAGGCCACGTTCCCCGCCTCGCCCAGCCCGCGGCCGCCGGCTACCACCACCCGCGCCCGCTCCAGGTCCACCCGCCCGTCGGCCGGCAGCACCTCCAGCACCTCGGCGACCAGGTCCGGGTCCACCACCCCCGCCTCGGCGGGGATCACGGTCCCCTGCCGGCCGGGCTCCGGCTCGGGCGCCGGGAACACCCCCGGGCGCACGGTGGCCATCTGGGGCCGGTGCCGCTCGCAGACGATGGTGGCCAGCTGCTTGCCCCCGAAGGTGGGCCGGGTGGCCTCCAGGAGCCGCCGCCCGCGGTCCACCGCCAGCTCCGTCACGTCGGCCGTCAGGCCGGTGCCCACCGCCGTCGCCACCAGCCCGGCCAGCTCCCGCCCGACGCCCGTCGCGCCCAGGAGCACGATCCCGGGCCGGTGGCGCTCCACCAGCCGGGCGAGGACCTGGGCGTGGGCGCCGGCCCGGTAGGGCTCCAGGACCGGGTCGTCCACCAGGTAGGCGCGGTCGGCGCCGCAGGCGAACGCCCGCTCCGCGAGGTGCCGCGCGCCGTGGCCCAGCACGACGGCGGCCGCCTCCTCGCCCAGCTCGTCGGCCAGGCGGCGCGCCACCCCGAGCAGCTCCCAGGACACCGGGTGGACCTCGTCCCCCCGGTGCTCCACGTAGACCCAGACGTCCCGGTGATCCAGTTCCGGCACCGGCTCACCCCCCGCCCTCGCCCCCGCCGTCCAGCACCCCCGCGGCCAGCAGCAGGTCCGCCAGCTGGGCCGCCGCCTGCCTCGGGTCGGCCGCCGCCCCGGGGATGAGGCGCGTCTGCCTGCGGCGCAGCGGCGCCGCGCCGCTGCGCACCACCCGGGTAGGCGAGCCGCGCAGGCCCACCTCGTCCGGCGCCAGCCCCAGCTCGGCGGCGCCCCAGGCGACGATGGGCTGCTCCAGGGCCGCCAGCAGGTCCGGCAGGGCGGCGTAGCGGACCGCGTTGAGCGTCCGCTCCACCGTCACCAGCGCCGGCAGGCGGGCGCGTAGCACCTCCCGCCGCCGGTCGAGGACCCGCTCCACCTCGATCCGCCGCGCCGCCGGGTCCAGCCGCCGGACCCGGGCCACGTAGGCCAGGAGCGGCACCCCGAGGCGCGCCGCCAGCCCGGGACCCACCTGGCCGGTGTCGCCGTCCAGGGCCTGGCGCCCGCACCAGACCAGGTCGAAGGGCGCGCCCTGCTCCCGCTCCAGGCGCCGGAGGGCGCGGGCCAGGACGAGGGTGGTGGCGTAGGTGTCGGCGCCGGCGAAGGCGCGGTCGGTGAGGAGCACGGCCCGGTCCGCCCCCAGGGACAGCGCGCGGCGCAGGGCGGCCTCGGCCTGGGGCGGCCCCATGGTGAGGACGGTCACCCGGCCACCCAGGCGCTCCCGCCAGCGCAGCGCCTCCTCCAGGGCGTGCAGGTCGTCCGGGTTGACGATGGCCGGCACCCTCTCCCGGACCAGGGTGTGCGTGCGCGGGTCGATGGTGACTTCCGTGGTGTCGGGAACCTGCTTGACGCAGACGGCGAATTCCAGGGCGCCCCACCCCGGCTTAGTCTGCGCGCTGGGGACGCAGATATATGTCCTTGAGCCGCCTCACCTCCTGGTCGCTGAGGTGCCGCCACTGCCCGGGCTGGAGCCCGCGCAGCGCGAGCGGCCCCTCGCGCACGCGCACGAGGGCGCGCACGCCGTAGCCCAGCGCGGCCAGCATGCGCCGCACCTGGCGATTCCGCCCCTCGCGCAGCGCCACCTCCAGCCACGTCCCGTCGGCGTCGCGGCGCAGCACGCGCACGCGGGCCGGGGCCGTCGGCCCCTCCGCCAGCCGGACGCCGCGGCGCAGCCGCTCCAGGTCGTCCTCGCTCGGGTGACCTTGCACGCGCACCCGGTAGACCTTCTCGACGCCGAAGCGCGGGTGCGTCAGCCGGTGGGCCAGCTCCCCGTCGTTGGTCAGCAGCAGGAGCCCGCTGGAGTCGTAGTCCAGCCGCCCCACCGGGTAGAGGCGCACGCCCAGGTCGGGGAGCAGGTCCAGCACGGTGCGCCGCCCCTGGGGGTCGCGCGTGGTGGAGACCACCCCGACCGGCTTGTGCAGGAGGATGTACGTGGGCGGCTCACGGCGCACCGGACGCCCGTCCACCCGCACCACGTCCCGCTCCGGGTCGACGCGCGCGCCCAGCTCGGTCACGACCCGGCCGTTCACCGTCACCCGCCCCGCGCGGATGAGCTCCTCCGCCCGGCGCCGGGAGGCCACGCCAGCCCGGGCCAGCACCTTCTGCAGCCGCTCGCCCTCCGTCATGCGAGCTCGAACACCATCTCCACCTCCACGGCGGCGTCCAGGGGCAGCTCGGACACGCCGACGGCGGCCCGGGCGTGGCGCCCGGCCTCGCCGAAGACCTCCAGCAGCAGCTCCGACGCGCCGTTGAGCACGCCCGGCTGGCCGGTGAAGCCGGGGGCGCTGTTCACGTAGCCCGTCACCTTGACCACCCGGCGCACCCGGTCGAGCGTCCCCAGCTCTGCCCGGGCCACCGCCAGGCAGTTGAGCGCGCACAGCCGCGCCGCCGCCGCCCCCTCCTCGGGGTTGAGGTCGGCGCCCACCTTCCCCCGGTAGGCCACCTCGCCGTCGCGGAAGGGAAGCTGCCCCGAGGTGAACAGCAGCCCGGCCGCCGCCACCGCCGGCACGTAGGCCGCCACCGGCTTGGGTGCCCGCGGCAGGACGATACCCAGCTGCGCCAGCCTATCCTCCACCGACACGCTCCCACCCCCTGGGGCGTTCCGCGTTCTATATTGCCACGCCGGGGCCGGCGCCGGACACCTCCCACTCCTTGCCGACGCCCCCGCGGCCGCCGCGGGCGCCGGCGCGGGAGGTTTGCAGCAGCTTCAAAGATATAACTGTACTTGACTGAATCAACCTGAGTTGTTACAAGAAAAGTATGGAAATGCTAACCATAAGCCACGCGGCAAAACGGCTTGGGGTGCACCCGAACCGGTTGCGGGAATGGGAGAGGCGGGGCCTTCTGAAACCGATCCGGTTGCCAAGCGGCCATAGGAGATACCCGTCTCCTGAGATTGAGCGGATACTGGGGACAGGTAGCGGCGGCCCCAGTCCGGAGGCGGGAGTGATCTATGTCCGTGTGTCCACCAAGAAGCAGGCAGACGCGGGAAACCTGGAGCGTCAGTTGGAGAGGCTGCGGGCCTATGCACAGGAAAAGGGCTACCGTGTAGTGGCGGAAATCGCGTCGCAGAAGGAGCCGATAGAAGCCTCTGCTGAGTTGGCACAGGACTTGTTAGCCATCGTCACATCCTTCGCCGCCCGGCTGTACGGCGCTCGCGGCGGGCGCAGGGTAAGGCGGGGGTTCCGGGAGCTGATGCGGGCTGCTGAAGAAGAGCGACAGTAAAGGACTCTGTCTCACGGTCTGCGGGCACTTCTTCCCGGAAGTCTACCCGGCCTTGCGGTCAGGGAGATGGAGCCGCGGAGAGGAGGACCCGCTGACTACCGAGATGCGGCTTTTTTGCGCCTGCGAGCGGTGGGCCTTCAATCGGCTCATGGAGGGTGTGTCCCGCAATGAGGTGAAGAGGCGCGGCCACGAGCTCTTCGGGCTCAACTCCCGCTACGCGGACGACGCCCGCGTGAGGGCGCAGGCAGTCCTGGCATCGCAAGAGTCGTTCCTTGAGCGCGAGATCGAAGAAACAGAAAGGAAGCTCTCCCGCGCCAGGAAGCTGCTGCGGTCCTCCGAACGGAAGCTGGCGAGGGCCGAGTCCAGGGGCGCCCTGCCCGGGGAGATCGAGAAGCTGCGCCTCGCGGTCAAGGGCCGCGGGATGCGGGTGGCGGCGCTTGAGAGGAAGCTGCGCGGGCTCCTGGCGTACCGGGAAAAGGGGACGCTGCCGAGCGTGGTCTTCGGCGGAAAGAGGCTCTGGAAGCGCGTGTGCAAGGGCCGGGCGTCCGCGGGGGAGTGGCGCGCGGCGAGGAAGTCCGCGCTCTTCTCCCGCGGGGACGAGACGAAGGGCGGGAACCCGAACATCAGGGTGTCGCTCGCCGACGGGGGCTTCCGCCTGTCGGTAAACATCTCGCACCTCTCGGAGCAGGCGGGGACGGATCGTCTCGGCCGCCCGGTGATGCGGCGCGCCCCGCGCGTGGAGGGGAGGCTCTGGCTGCCGGCCAAACACCGCGACCTCGTGCGGCTGTGGGTCGTGGCCGGCCTTCCGTACTCCGCGGAGCTCCGGCGCACCCTCGACGGGCGCCTGCTCGTCCGCCTGAGCTTCGACCTGGGCGAATCTCCTGCGCCCGATCTCTCGCGCGGCTGCCTCGGCGTGGACTGCAACCCAGACGGGGTGGGCCTGTGCAACGTCGGTCCCTCCGGGCACCCGGAGCCCTGGCCGGACGGGTTTGAAATCCCAGTCCCGGAGGGCCTGGGCAAGTATGCGGGCGAGTTCCAGGTCGTCATCCACCGGAACGGGTTCGCGTACGTCAGGGTACCTGAGCTTGCGTACGCCTCGAGGAGGCGCCGGGACTACCTCCTGGGCGTCCTGGCCAGGGCGGTGGTGGACGCCGCCCTGCGTCTCGGGAAGCCCCTGGCGCTGGAGGACCTCGAGTTCGGGAAGGACCGCCTGGACACGGACCGGCGCTTCAACCGCATGGCCTCGAACTTCCCGTACGCCCGGATGGCGGAGCTCCTGTGCCGGCGGGCGGCGAAGGAGCGGGTGGGGTTCAAGGTCGTTCCGCCCCGGCACACCTCGACCATCGGGTTTTGGAAGTACGCGGACCGCCACGCGGTCCCGGTCCACTGCGCGGCGGCGCTGGTGGTCGGCCGCCGGGCGATGGGGTTCCGGGAGCGCGTGACGCGGGATCTGCGGGCGCGGGTTGCGCTCGCAAAGCAAGACCTGACCCAAAAGGTCAGTCCTTTGCCGGGGGAAGGACAAGGGATGACCCGCGGGGTCGGGGCCGCGCTTGAGCGCCTGGAGAGGACGCTCCCCCTGCACAACGGGCTTTGCCCGTGGAGGCAGAAGGCGTTCGGGTCTGTCTGGCGGGACCTCCGGCTATTGGCCCTGGCCTTGCGGTGACCCCGTTCAGCGGGCACCGGAGAAGCCCGTAGGCCGTACCTTACAGGTCGCGCGGAGGCAGGCACATGATGCCCCGCGCCGCGGCCAACGCTCCCGGCGGAGGCGCAACGCCTCCCTCATGGCCGTGCCGGGGGCGCCCGTGGCGCGCAGTCCTCCCGTCCGGGTGGGACTCCCGGGGCCGAGGCCCCCTGTCGCCCTGCCCCTCGGGGGCAAATCAAGTGTCCGGAAGGAGGCGAAAGCCTGGTCCGGGGGCCGGCTTGGCTATTAGAGAAACAGTCAAGTTTTTTGAACCAGGTGCTGCCGTGAACCGGGACGAGGCCCTGGAGTTGCTGCGGGAGTACACCACCAACCCCGGCCTGCTCAAGCACGCCCTGGCGGTGGAGGCGGCCATGCGCGCCTACGCCCGCAGGTTCGGCGCCGACGAGGAGAAGTGGGGGATCGTCGGGCTGCTCCACGACTTCGACTACGAGCGCTGGCCGTCGCCCCCGGACCATCCCCTGAAGGGGGCCGCCATCCTGGCGGAGCGCGGCTACCCGGAGGACGTCATCTACGCCATCAAGTCCCACGCCACCTACCTGGGCCTGGAGCGGCGCAGCCCCATGGACAAGGCCCTCTTCGCCGTGGATGAGCTGGCCGGCTTCATCGTCGCCGTGGCCCTCGTCCGCCCCAACCGCAGCCTCCACGAGGTCACCGTGGAGGCGGTCAGGAAGAAGATGAAGGACAAGGCCTTCGCCCGGGGCGTCAACCGCGAGGACATCGTCCGCGGTGCCGAGGAGCTGGGCGTCGACCTGGACGAGCACATCGCCTTCGTCATCGAGGCGCTCAAGGGCGTCGCCCGCGAGCTGGGGCTGGACGGCGCCGCCCAGGGCCGCGGCTGAGGCGAGCCGCCGCGCGGCGGCAAGGGGCGGAGGTTCAGGACCCGAACATCACCTTGACGATGAGGGCGGAGGCGAGGAAGCCGGCCGCATCGGCGGCCAGCCCGGCCGCGAGGGCATGCCGGGTGCGGACCACGCCGACGGAGCCGAAGTAGAGGCTGAGTATGTAGAAGGTGGTGTCGGTGCTGCTCTGCATGGTGGAGGCCAGCCGGCCGATGAAGGAGTCCGGCCCCCACTTGCCCAGCAGCTCGGCCAGGATGGCCAGCGAGCCGTTGCCCGAGAGGGGCCGGATGATGGCCAGGGGCAGCACCTCGCCCGGGATGCCCACCAGGTCGAGGGCCGGCCGCAGCAGGCTGGCCAGCAGTTCCAGGGCGCCCGAGGCGCGGAAGACGCTGATGGAGACGAAGATGGCGACGATGTACGGCAGGATGCGCGCCGCCAGGGAGAGGGCCTCGGAGGCCCCGGCGAGGAACGACTCGAGGATGTCCACCTTCTTGTACAGGCCGTATAGGGGCACGAAGGCGATGAAGAAAGGGATAGTGTAGGCCGCCAGCAGCTCGATCATCGCGCGCCCTGCCGCCGGCGCAGCAGGCGGTCCACGGCCAGCCCCGTGGCTGTGGAGGAGAAGGTGGCCAGGAGCACGGGCACCACGATCTCGGCCGGGTTGGCCGAGCCGTGCTGGGCGCGCAGCCCGATGACCACGGCGGGCACCAGGGTGAGACCGGACGTATTCAACACCAGGAACGTGATCATGCTGTCGCTGGCGGTGTCCTTCCGGGGGTTCAATTCCTGGAGGTGCTGCATGGCTTTCAGCCCGAAGGGGGTGGCGGCCGAGCCGAGCCCCAGCATGTTGGCGCTGATGTTCATGGCGATGGCGCCCAGGGCGGGATGATCGCGGGGGATGTCGGGGAAGATCCGTCGCAGGACGGGGCGCACGAGCCGCGCCAGGGCGTGGATCAGCCCGGCGTCCTCGGCGATGCGCGACAGGCCGAGCCACAGGACCATGACGCCCAGGAGGCCCAGGAGGATCTCCACGGCCGAGGACGCGGAGGTCATGGCCGTCTCGGTGATCACGTCCGCCCGGCCGCGGGCCACCGCCACCGCCACGCCCGCCACCAGCAGCGCCGCCCAGACCAGGTTGAGCACGGCCCACCCCTCCCTGCCCGGGGCACCGGGTGCCGCGACCCCACCGGAATCGCCACCAAATATATGCCCGGCCGAGGGCGCCGCAGACCGCGCGGCGGCCCCCACCCATCGCGCTCGACGCGGGCAGTCTCGGGGATGTCCCGGGTGCCTCGCACGGCGGAACGAGCCCACTCAGAGGAGAAATTCATAACGCCGGCGGCCGTGGATGATGCGCCTGATCTCCACGGTGCGCTCTTTCACCACGTAGAAGACCAGATACTCTTCGGCCACGAGTACGCGGTAGCCAAACCGGGCCAGCCTTTCGTCCTTCGCCTGCCGGCCCATCTCGGGGAAGCGAGCCAGGAGGGCGAGCCGCTCGTCGATGAGGTCGACGAACCTGGCCGCCGCGGCTGGGGAGTCGCGTTGGATGTAGTCGAGGATGTCCAGCAGATCCCTGCGCGCGGCTGGGAGATACCTAACCTCCTTCTCCATCGAGGCGGCTCCTCAGCTCCCGGATCACTTCCTCATGGGAGGCGGTGTCCTCGCCCCTCGCGGCTTCGGCCTCGGCCTCGCCCAGCCTGCGGTACAGGTCGAGCAACGCCTGCTGGCGCTCGTAGTACGCCATGCTCATGACCACCAGGTCACCGACCCCGTTCTTCGTGATGAAGACGGGTTCGGCGTGCTTGTGGCAGAGTTCCTCTATTTCCGCGAAGCGGTTGCGCAGGTCCGAAACAGGGCGGATGATCGGCATGGGTGCGCTCTCCACCTATCATTACGATGAGCATATTATATCACGCTAGTTGTAGGGGAAGGCGTCGCCACTTGCATTACGACAGGGCGTGGGAGTCTGCCCAAAAATAGCCGGTGAGGGGCCGGGCAGAGCCCGTCCCTCACCTTTTGTAGCCTGGGGGATCACTGGACCTTGCGGAAGATGTCAGGCTTCTCTGGCCCCTCGGCCCGGATGACGGCCACGGCCCCCTTATGCAGGGCACGGCTCAACGAGTGATCGACGAGAATGTAGTCGCCAGGCGCGTCGATGGTGAACTCGACCCATGTAGCTCCCCCGGTAGGCACCAGCGTGGTCTGGACGTTCTTCAGACCGTCCGTCGATCCTTCCGGATGCACCACGTCGAAGATCTCGCCGATGACGTGGAAGTTGGAGGGCACGTTCACCCCGCCCACTCCGAAGAAGATGCGGACGCGTTCGCCCACCTTCGCCTTCATCACCCTGTCGCCGGTGAGGCCGAAAGCCTTACCGTTGAAGACGACGAAACGGGGGTGCTCCATGTCCATCGCCTCAGCATCGAACTCGAGGTGCCCCTTGTCGCCGCCCTTGGCGTAGAAGTCGCCTTGCATGATGTAGAACTCCCGGTCCACCTTGGGTAGCCCACCTTCGGGCTCCACGAGGATCAGGCCGTACATGCCGTGGGCGACGTGGGTCGGGATGTCCGGCGTGGCGCAGTGGTACACGTAGAGACCGGGGTTCAGCGCCTTGAAGACGAAGACCGACTCCTGGCCCGGGTTGGTCTGACTCACCTTGCCGCCCCCGCCAGGACCGGTCGCGGCGTGGAAGTCAACCGAGTGGGGGAACTTGTTGTTCGGGTCGTTCTTGAGGTGCACCTCTACCGTGTCACCCACTCGCACCCGCAGGAAAGGCCCGCCCACTTTGCCGCCATACGTCCAGAAGCGGTAGGTGTTGTCGGAGCTGATCCAGCCATCTACTTCCTTAGCCTCCAGGTAGACCACGACCTTCTCCGGCTGCCTGCGGCTGATCGGCGGCGGCACCTCGTCCGGCGGCCGCACGATGTCCACGGCATCCGCGGGTGCCGGCTTCTCTGCGACCGGCGCCGCTTCCTGGCCAGTCGTCTCTCCGTCTCCCCGGGATTCCCTGGCCGGTGCGGCCGGACTGCTGCACCCTGCGAGCACAAGGTATGCAGCCACCAGCAACGGGATGGCAATTGCCCGGAATTTCATTGCTTTTCCCTCCTTTCTCGGGCCTTCACCGCTGCTTACCGCACGCGCTGGGCTCCCCGACCCCGGCCTCACCTCCCTTCTCCCATCGTTTCGTGGGGTTTCTTCCCCCTCCAAGTCCAGCAGAGGCAGCAAGACCTGTTTGTGACCGTGGTCACGAACATGTCCTGAATCCGGGAGCACTTTACACCACGAAGGCGCTTTGATAGGCGCCGGCCCTTGGACGGTTCATGGGGTTGCCGGTGGCAGGGGAAAGGGAAGGGGACAACGGTGCCGTACAAGGGGCCGCCCCTCAAGGCCGTCGCTGTCATGACGGTGTCGGCCGCCCTGATGCTCGCGGCGGGTGCCGGACTCCTCTCGGGCCGGATCCAGCCACTCGTGGCTGACTTGCCGGTCAGAGAGCACCCTTTTCACAAGTACTCGTCCGAGTTCTCCCCAACCGCGATCCAAAGGGCGGCCACAGCCCGAGTCGGGCAGTACCGTTTCATCGGATCGTCTTTTCTCGTCCGCGTGGAGAAGATGGAAAAATTCACCGGACTCCGGTGGGGTACACCCGTTCGCGTGGCGGAAAACCACGAACTGCTTAGGGTGCGACTTACGTTCGAGCATCCGGCCGGGTGCGCCGGCTTCGGTGCCACGAGCACCGGGATAGGGGTCGGTGTGGCCCTCGCCTACCGGAACGGTTATGATTCCGAGCGCGGCGGCCTGGCTGTCGTCGAGGGCACCTGCGGCGTCGACCCCGCCCAGAGCCTGCCTCCCGGCTGGCAGTCCGAAGGTGTCTGCCAGTTCTATTACAACAGGGCCTGGGGGCCACGCTATCTCGTGCTGAGCTTCATAGAGGATGGCGTCGTCCTGCCCCAGATCAAGATCCCGATCGACTGAGCTCCTTGCGGGTTCCTCCAGACGTTTCATTGGACCTGGTCAAAGGTGAGAACGGTGAGAATGGTCACAGCCGCTCGCGCAGTCGCAGGACGAGAATCGTTCCCGGGAGCACCGGCAACCGGGCGTGCAGGCCCGGACCACGCGGGGGCGAGGCCGAGTGGCGCCGAGAGCGAACAGCAGATGGCGGGAGCGAACCACTTCCGCCTTCCTGGTGGCCGCCTTCCTGATCCTCCTCCAGCGCGGTGCCGCCTCGCCCTACCGGCCGCCCTCTGCCCGGGAAGGCGTGGCCTGGTTGAACGTCAGTTTCTCCTGGCTGACCCGTCCCGTCGCTCCCTGCCGGCAGCCCACACCCGAGGAGTTGGCGCGCTACCGGCCCGACATCGCCCGTAGCCTGGCCATCACGGGGATCTGCCCCCGCCAGCGCCTCCCGGCGCTCCTCGAAGTCCTGATCGACGGGCAGCCAGCGATCGTCCGCGAGTTCGTCCCGCGGGGGCTCCGACGGGATGGCCGGGTGACCGGTGCGGAACGCCGGGCTGTGGCGCCGGGGCGCCACGCGGTGACGGTGCGCCTGCGGGAGGCCCGGGCCTTCGCCATCAGCGAGCACACCGAGGCGCGCCTGTTCCGCTCGGGGGACGTCTGGACCCTGGACCTGGCCTATCCGGAGCCGCGGTGGAGAAGCTGGCCGTGAAAGGGTGGCGCGCCATCCTCTCGTCCTACGCCGCCCAGGCGGCGGCCCTCGCGACCCTCTGCCTGGCCGTCCTGATGGCCACAGGGGTGTACCTCCTCGCCGCGTACCGGATCTCCCCCGATCCCTATGCGGCGGTGGCGGCGCTGGATCACTCCCTCCTGGGCCGCACCCTCCGCTCCCTGCACCGCTACGCCGCGGACGCCATGCTGCTCCTCACGGCCGTGCACTGCCTCCGCGAGGCTGCCGCCGGACACTACCACGGGACGGCGCGGGGCGCGTGGGTCACGGGCGTCCTGGCGACGGCGCTCCTCCTGGCGATCGGCGTCACCGGGTACGTCCTGCCCTGGGACCGCTTGGCCTACGCCGTCCTCTCGGCGCTCACCAGGGTCCTGGACGCGTGGCCGGTCTTCTCCGAGCCGCCTTCGCGGGCGCTCTTGCCCGGACGGGTCACCCCCTGGCTGTTCTTCTTCGCCCTCTTCGCGCACGCCGTGCTGGCCTTCTGGCTGGTCGTGATCCTGGGCGCCCACGCCTACCGCGTGGTCCGGCCCCGGCTCTGGCCGGGACGCTGGCCCGCCGGCGCGCTCCTGGCGGCGCTGCTCCTGATCGCCGCCGCCTTCCCGGTGGCGAGCCAGGGGCCGGCGGACCCCGGGCGCGTCCCCCCGCTGCTCCTGATCGATCGCTTCTACCTCTTCTGGCTCCCCTGGGTCGAGCGGATGCATCCGTTGGCGGCCACCGCGGCACTCGTGGGCAGCGTGGTCGCCCTCAGCCTCATCCCGTTCCTGCCGTGGCCACGCGGTTCCAGACGCGGGCCAGCGCCTCGGGGTTCACCTGGGTCAGGTCGACCCGGTAGCGGACCCGGCCGGAGCGATCCAGCAGGAAACCTGCCACGTCGTGGGACAGGGTGAGGGTGACGGGGTCCAGCGCGCCGGCCCGCACCCCGTAGGCGCGCAGCACCGACCCGATCGCGGCGGGCTCGCCGGTGAGGAGCCGCCAAGCGGGCGAGCGGACCTGCCACACGTCCATCTGCTGGCGCAGGCGCGCCGGCGTATCCCGCGCTGGATTAACGGTCACCACGACCACCCGCGCGTCCCCCCGCTGAGGCATCAGCCCCAGGGCGCGCTGCACCCGCACGATCGCCGCGGGGCAGCCGACTTGGCAATCGGCGTACAGGAAGAGGAGCAAGGTGGGGTGACCCGGCAGGCCCCTAGCCGCGTCGAACTCGCGGCCGTCCTGGTCTACCAGCCGGAAAACCGGCGCCGGCGCCGGCGGCAGGGGACGGAGACCCGGCGCGTCCTCCGCCCAGCCGGCGCGCGGAGGGGCGGCGGCCGCCGCCACCAGGGGCGGCCCCAGGGCCACGACGATGATAGCCGCGGCGGTCACCCAGCCTCGGGGTCTGGTGACCCGCTCCCGGAGGGCGCGGGCGAGGTCTGCCACCTCCCGGGGCCAGAACGCCCAGACGGTGGCCGAGAGGGCCAAGGCGACGAGGAGGTTGAGGACGGGGTACTGCCAGTGCCGCTGGCCGGAGGCCGGGTCCCAGCCGAGGCAGAAGCGGCGCACCTGCGCCCAGAAGCCCGCCGGGTCGTCGAGCACCGCGGGCCACAGGGCCGGGACGACCAGGGCCAAGTCGTAGGAGACCAGCGTGGCGACCGCGATCGCGGCGAGGAAGGCGCCCGGCCACCACGGGGCCGACAGCCAGCGCTCCAGCCGCCGCGCCGCCGCCTCGCCCCAGCCCCCCGTGAAAGCCCCCTCCACAGGGGCGTCCCCCCTTCTCCGAGAGTGATGGTGCGCCCGGTGGGAGGGGGGCCTTCCCTCTCCCACCGGGCCTCCGCTACCGGACCCACCAGGTGCCCGCCAGGTACTTCAGGTTGCTGAAGTAGATGAGGACGAACGTCGCCAGGAAGATCAGGGCCAGGACCAGGGCACCCGGCGTGCCGGGACCTTCGTCATGCCGGTCGCGCACGCTAACCACCCCTTTCAGCGGCCGCGGCGCTCCCCGCCGTGGCGGCGGCCACCAGACCGGGCACGGGCTCAGCCGGCGGCGACACGGGGAAGGTTACCTGGGCCGGCGCGCCCACGGGCGCGCCGAAGAACACGGACCCCACCGTGACCAGGACGTACATCACCCCGCCCACGACGGAGATCAGGCCGAACAGCTCGGCCAGCGACAGCCACATCGTCGCCGTCGGGTCAAAGGCGGGCGCGAAGGGCATCCCCCCGAAGGCGATATCCGAGTGCCGCCGCGGGATGCCATACCCGCCGGCCAACATGAGGAAGGCCGCCAGGCCGTAGGTGCCCAGGCCGAAGACCCAGGGCTGCAACCGGGCCAGCCCCGGTAGGACGACCTGTCTCCGGAAGATGAGCGGGAGGACGTAATAGGTCAGGCCCATGAACGCCAGGGTCGTCCCCGCCACCACCGTGCCGTGGAAGTGGCCCGGGATGGCCAAGGTGTTGTGCCGCACGATGTTGATCTGTTCCGTGCCGTAGGTGACCCCCGAGATGCCTCCCAGGAAGCCGAACCCGACCACGGAGAGGGCCAGAGCCGAGAAGCCGGGGTTGCGCCAGGGGCCGCGGGCGAGCCACTCGAAAAGCCCCCGGGCGTAGCCCCTCACGCGCTGCGCCCGCTCCACGGCGGCGATGACGGACATGGCGTGGATCATGCTGGCGAGGATGGCCAGGTGCATGACGTAGCCGGTGTTCCAGATCTTCCACGCCGGGCTGAGGGCGGGATCGACGAGCAGGTGGTGGGCGCTGGCCACCATGATGAACAGGGCGTACAAGAGGAAGGCCGTCCGGCAGATCTTCTCGTTGACCGGCGTGGCGCCCACCGTCAGCGCGCCGAGCATGTACCACACGGAAACCATGGCGGCCACGTTGATCTGCTGGGAGCTGTGACCCATGGCCCACCATAGGATGCGATACAGGGACGCGTCGAGCTGGCCTATGAGCCCCAGCGACCACAGGAAGGTGGGCACGTAGATGGCCGCCCCGTGCAGCAGGGTGACGACGGCGATGATGGCGGCCACCGCCAGCCCGTACACGGCCAGCGGCACGGAGCCCTCGCCGTAGGTCCTCTCCTTGCGGGCGATGAAGAGGGTGGCGAAGAAGAGCCCGCACGCCACCAGGGCCCCCACCGCGAAGAGGATCACCCCCAGGTAGTAGAGCGGGTCGCCGCGCAGGGGGTAGTACGAGGTCATCAGGACGTCGGCCTTGCCCTGGAGGATCATGACGTTGACCAAGCCCGCCCCGGCCACCATCAGCGCGAAGGCCAGCCAGCCCAGGGCCGGAGCCGCCAGGCGGCTGTTTAACAGCACGGCGCCGCCGAAGTACAGGCCCGCCACCTCGAAGAAGATGATCCAGAAGAGGAGCATGTTCAGGCCGTGGCCGGTCAGGACGCGGTAGTACGCGGGGCCGTTCAGGAGGTGCACGGCCGGCCAGCGGCTCAGCGCCACCAGGATCGCGTAGACGCCTCCGATCGCCAAGGACACCACCGCGGCCACGGCGTTGGCCTTGATGAGCGCCTCCGCCGGCCGGTGAACCCGCAGGCCGGTGACGTCGCAGGTGCGGAACACGGGGGACACCTCCCCTCAATCCTCTACGTAGATCCGTCCGGTCATCAGCTGATGCCCGGCGCCGCAGTACTCGTTGCAGATCACCTCGTACACCCCGGACCTGGTCGGCGTGAAGGTCAGGGTATAGTCCCAGCCGGGCAGCGCCATGAAGTTCATGTTGACAGGCTGGAGCGAGAAGCCGTGCACCACGTCGAAGGACGAGAGGTGGATGCGGTAGCTGGCCCCTTTCTTGAGCTTGACCACCGGATCCCACTGGAACTGGCGCGCCAGCAGGTAGACGTCACCCCCCGGCGGCGGCTCCACCACGGGCCGCCCCCGCTCCTCGCCGACCTTGTACTTCTGCACGAAGTCTTCATACATGGCCAGGTAGCGCCTCGGCTCCACGCGCCCCGACGCGCCGACGGGGTTCTGCTTGCCGAAGAAATGGAGGTACGGCATCATCAGGAAGGTGAAGGTCGTCCAAAGGAAGGCGACGGTCAGCCAGATCTTCTCGTGCCGGTCGGCCGGCCTCCACCAAACCCTTTCGGGCGCATAGATCCCCATGTGCTCACCCCCTTGTACGCGGTCCCGGGGTCACCCGCCGCGCCAGACGGCGATCTCCATCAGGCCCCAGAGCGTGTAGCTCACGACCATGATGACCACCGAGAGCAGGAAGATCAGGAAGAGGTCGTCGTAAACCGCCTGCATGGTAGGGATCGGCTCCGACCGCTCGACCTCGTCGCCCACCGCGACCCACCCCCTTTCCCTCGGGCCTGCCAAATCCCCGACCTGAATGTAAACGGGACGGCACCCTGCCGGAGGTGACCTATCTCACGGCGGTGATGTGCGAAAGATCACAAATACGGGAGGGACGATGCACCGAGTGCTATGATCGAGATGGAAACCCACGGGGGTTCGGCCCGCGGAGGTGGCGCTCTTGGTGACGACCGAGTGGATCGGGCGGCTGCCCCTGTTCTCCGGCCTCCCCGACGCGTCCCTGACCGCCCTCGCCGACATCGTCCGCCGCAGGCGCCTGCCGGGCCGGCGCCCGCTCTTCTACCAAGGCGACCCCGTGACCGCCCTGTACTACATCAACCAGGGCCGGGTCCGCATCAGCGTCGTCGACGAGGGGGGCGAGGAGAGCACCATCAACGTCCTGGGCGACGGGGACTTCTTCCCGCACACGGGCCTCCTCCTGGGCGGCACCTATCCGGCCACGGCGACGACGCTGGTCGAGACCGACCTGGCTTACATCCTGAGGGACGACCTGGTGGCGCTGGTGCGGCGGGACCCGGAGCTGGCGTTCCACCTGCTTCTCGAGATGGGCAAGCGGGTCCAGGTCCTGCAGGCACGGGTGCGCGAGCTGCTGCACCGGGACCTGCGGGGGCGCGTCCTCTGCGTCCTCCTGCGCCTGGCCAGCATGCGCCGCGGCGCGTCGCCGCTCGCCGCGCCGCCCGAGGAAACGGAGCTGGACATCCCCCTCACGCACGAGGAGTTGGCCCACCTGGCCGGCGGCGCCCGCGAGAGCGTGAGCCGCATCCTCGGGGAACTGCGGCGCGAGGGAGTCGTCCAGCACGCCGGCCGGCGCCGGCTGACCGTGCGGTTGAGCCTCCTGACCCGCGCCCTGGCAAGCTCCGGCGGCTGTCCGCTGCTGCCGCCCGCGTCACCCCCGGTCCCCGAGGCGGACGCCCTCTGGAGCCAGTCCCACCCCCGCGGCGGCCGGTAGCCCGCCGGACGAGAGGCGCCCCGCCCGACGTCGCCGTCAGCCGGGCAGCCCGGCGAGGGTGCGGGCGATGGCGGCCCCGGCGCTGGTGCCGATGCGGTCGGCGCCCGCCGCCAGGAAGGCCAGGACTTGCTCGGCGGTGCGGATGCCCCCGGACGCCTTTACCCCGACCTGCGGGCTCACGCTGGCCCGCATCAGGCGCACCGCCTCCAGGGTGGCGCCCCCGGGCCCGAAGCCGGTGGCCGTCTTGACGAAGCGCGCCCCCGCCTCCTCCGCCAGGCGGCAGGCGGCGACGATCTCCTCGTCCGTGAGGTAGCCGGTCTCGAGGATCACCTTGACCGGGACGCCCGCCGCGGCCACCACGGCGGCCACATCCGCCCGCACCGCCGCCAGCTCCCCCTCCTTGAGGCGGCCCAGGTTGAGCACCATGTCCACCTCGTCGGCGCCGTCCCGCACCGCCCGCTCCGCCTCGCGCGCCTTGACCTCGGACGTGTTCGCCCCCAGGGGGAAGCCGGCCACCGTGACCACGCGCACGCCGGTGCCGGCCACCAGAGAGCGGGCCAGGGACACATAGTCGGGGTGGACGCAGACCGCCCCCAGGCCCAGGGAGACGGCCTCGGCGCACAGGCGGCGCACCGCCGCCGGCCCGGCCTCCGGCCGCAGCAGGGTGTGCTCCAGGGCGCGGAGGACGGCGGCCCGGTCCCTCAGGAGAGCTCGCACTCCACGTGCCGGACCCCTTCCAGGGTCAGCAGCCGTTCCATCACCGTGTCAACACCAAGCCCGGGCGGGCAGTAGCCGGTGACCTCGACCCGCAGGCTGTCCCCCGCCTCGTGGACGCGGAAGGAACGGGCGTGCACGCGGAGGCGGTCCAGCTCCGCCGTCAGGTCGGCCAGCAGGCCCGGCCGGTTGGCGCCGGTGACCCGGACGCGGGCATTGTGGCCGCGCTCGGCCACCAGCAGTTCGAGACGGTTGAGCACGCCCAGGGTGACGAGGGCCACGGCCACCGTCACACCCGCCGCGAGGTAGTAGCCGGCGCCCACCGCCAGGCCCAGGGCGGCCACCACCCAGAGGCTGGCGGCGGTGGTGAGCCCGCGCACCGTCAACCCCTCGCGCATGATGGTGCCCGCGCCCAGGAAGCCGATCCCGCTCACCACCTGGGCGGCGATGCGCGCCGGGTCGGCGTTGGTGCGGTCCAGGTAGCGGGCGGCGATGTCCTCCGAGACCAGCATGATCAGGGCCGATCCGAGGCAGACCAGGGTGTGCGTGCGCAGGCCGGCCGGGTGGTGGCGCCGCTGGCGCTCGAACCCGACCAACCCGCCCAGCACTGCCGCCAGCAAAAGCCGCAACGCCGCCGTCGCGTCCCAGGACAAAATGGCCTCACCTCAAACGGCTCTGCTGGGTGACCTTCATGATCTCCCAGTACATCTTCATGCGGGCGACGAACCCGCGCAGGAGGCCCAGCTTCTCCTCCTTCATCAGGTGCGTCAGGTTGTCCAGCGGGACCAGCTTGACGGGGATCCGGTGCCTGCGGATGTGGCGGGTGAGCGCCACTTCCACGCCGAAGCGCGAGGCCTCCAGGCCCGGCACGTCCTGGAGCACCCGCCGGCGGACGGCCCGCTGGCCGGAGAGGAAGGGGGCGACGAGCTGCGCCAGGTCGGTGGCCACCCGTCCCCGGTCGAAGACCCCGACGGTCATCTCCGCCTCGCCTTCCAACACCGGGGCCAGGAGCGCCTCCACGTGCTCCCGCCGGAGCCCCACCAGGTCGGCGTCGAGGAACAGGTAGACGTCGGCATCGGCCCGGTCGATGCCCGCCTTCAACGCCCCGCCCTTGCCCACGTTCTCGCGCAGCTCGATGCAATGGGCGCCGTGGGCGCGCGCCACCCGGGCCGTGCCGTCGGTGGAGCCGTCGCTGATGACGATCACCTCGTTAACAGCCGGCACGGAGCGGACCACGTCCAGGACCTGGCCGAGCGTGCGCTCCTCGTTGTAAGCCGGGATGATGGCGACGACGCGCACCCCTCACCACCCCCTCAGGCGCGCGGGGCCAGGCCGGCCAGGGCCGCCTCCACCCGTTCCTGCACCGCCGCCGCGGCCCCCTCCCGGGGCACGGCCAGCACCCTGCGGGTGCGCCGGTCGACCACCTCGACCCGCCCCTCGGCCAGGGCGCGCGGACCCACCGTCACCCGGAAGGGGAAGCCGTAGAGGTCGGCGTCCTTGAACTTGACGCCCGCCCGCTCGTCCCGGTCGTCCAGGCAGGCCTCGACCCCGGCGGCCAGCAGCCCGCGGTAGATCGCCTCGGCCGTCTCGCGCTGCCCCGCGTCGCCCCAGTTCACCGGCACGACCACCGCCTGGTAGGGCGCGACGCTGGCGGGCCAGATGATGCCGTCCTCGTCGTGGTGCTGCTCGATCACGGCGGCCACCGTCCGCGTTATGCCGATGCCGTAGCAGCCCATGACCGCCGGCCGCTCCTGCCCGCGCTCGTCCAGGAAGGTGGCGCGCATGGCCTGGGAGTACTTGGTGCCTAGCTGGAAGACCTGCCCCACCTCGATGCCCCGCCGCGCCAGGAGCGGCGCCCCGCAGCCCGGGCACGGGTCGCCGGCGCCCACCAGCCGCAGGTCGGCCACCTCGTCGGGGCGGAAGTCCCGCCCGGGGACGGCGCCGCGCAGGTGGAAGTCCTCCTCGTTGGCCCCCACCACCAGGGACGGCTCGGCCATCACCTCGGCGTCGGCCAGGAGCCGCACGCCCCGCAGCCCCACCGGACCGGCGAAGCCAAGCGGCACGCCGGTCGCCGCCCGCACCTCCTCGGGCGTGGCCAGGCGGAGGTGCAGGGCCCCCAGGTGGTTCTTCAGCTTCACCTCGTTCAGTTCCCGGTCGCCGCGCAGGAGGACGGCCACCAGTTCCTGCCGGCCGTCGGCGTGGACGGCCCAGTAGAAGAGCTGCTTGGCCAGTTCCCGCGGCTCCACCCCGAGGGCTGCCGCCACCTCGGCGATGGTGCGGCTGTTCGGGGTGTGCACCCGCACGGGCGGGGCAGGCGCGGACGGGCCTGGCGCCGCGGCCGGGGCCGGCGCCGCCGCCTCCGCCCGCTCGACGTTGGCGGCGTAGCCGCAGGCGTCGCAGTAGACCAGGCTGGCCTCGCCCGTGTCCGCCAGGGCCATGAACTCGTGGGTGTAGTTGCCCCCGATGGCGCCCGGGTCGGCGAGCACGGCGCGGAACTCCAGGCCGCAGCGGGTGAAGATGCGGGTGTAAGCGTCGTACATGCGCTGGTAACTGGCGCGCATCCCCTCCTCGTCGCGGTCGAAGGAGTAGGCGTCCTTCATGATGAACTCCCGCGCCCGCATCACCCCGAAGCGCGGCCGGATCTCGTCCCGGTACTTGTTCTGGATCTGGTAGAGGATCAGGGGCAGCTGCCGGTAGGAGCGGACCTCCTTGCGCACCAGGTCGGTGATGATCTCCTCGTGGGTGGGCCCCAGGCAGAACTGGCGCCCGTGGCGGTCCTTGACCCGCCACATCTCCTCGCCGTACTCGGCCCACCGGCCCGTCTCCAGCCAGAGCTCGGCCGGCTGGACGATGGGCAGGCGCACCTCCTGGCAGCCCTCCCGGTCCATCTCCTCGCGGACGATGGCCTCCACCTTGGCGATCGCCCGGTGGCCGAGGGGGAGGAAGGTGTAGATCCCCGCCGCCACCTTGCGCATGAGGCCCGCCCGCAGCATCAGCTGGTGGCTGGCGATCTCCGCCTCACCCGGTATCTCCCGCAGTGTGGGCGCCAGCAACGCAGAAAGGCGCACGGTTGCCTCCCGCACCTCCCTCAGAGCTTGCGGATCTCCTCCACCAGGGCCTCCACCATCTCGGCCTCGGAGACCTTGCGGACCACCCGGCCGCGGACGAAGATCATGCCCACCCCCCGGCCCCCGGCCAGGCCCACGTCCGCCGCGCGCGCCTCGCCCGGGCCGTTGACGGCGCAGCCCATGATGGCCACGCGCACAGGTTTCTCCAACCCCTGGAGCCGCTCCTGCACCTGGGCCACGACCCGCTCCAGGTCGATCTCCAGGCGGCCGCAGGTGGGGCAGGAGACGATCTCCAGCCCGCTGCGGCGCAGCCCGAGGGCGTAGAGGATCTCCAGGCCCACGCGCACCTCCTGCACCGGGTCGCCGGTCACCGACACCCGGATGGTGTCCCCGATGCCCAGGGCCAGCAGGTGGCCGATGCCCACCGCCGACTTGACGATGCCCGAAAGGCCCGGACCGGCCTCGGTGACGCCCAGGTGGAGGGGGTAGTCCACCCGGCCGGCGATCAGGCGGTACGCCTCCACGGTGGTGGGCACGTCGGAGGCCTTGAGGGAGATCACGATCTCGCGGTAATCCAGGTCCTCGAGGAGGCGGACGTGGCGCAGCGCGCTCTCCACCATCGCCTCCGGCGTCCGGCCGTGACGCTCGAGCAGGTCGCGCTCGAGGGAGCCGGCGTTCACACCGATGCGGATGGGCACGCCGCGCTCCCGGGCCGCCGCCACCACCGCCCTGACCCGCTCCGGCCCGCCGATGTTGCCCGGGTTGAGCCGGAGCTTGTCCACCCCCTGGGCCAGGGCCTCCAGGGCCAGGCGGTGGTCGAAGTGGGCGGGGTGGGTTACGAGGTAAGCCTGCCCCTTTCCGCTTACGCCAAGCTGCAGGGAAAGGAGGACGTGAGCCTTTTTGTGCACACCCATGTGCGCCAGGACCAGCTGGCCCTCTTCGGTTTCCCCAGCTCAGCGGAGCGGGACGTCTTTCGCCAGCTGTTGGCCGTGGCGGGGGTGGGTCCGCGCATGGCGTTGGCCCTTCTTTCCAGCCTCACGCCCGAGGAGCTGGTGGCGGCGGTAGAGAACGCCGACTGGCAGGTCTTGGCCCAAGCCCCTGGGGTGGGCCGACGCACCGCCGAGCGCATCCCTGCGCGAGGACGCGGTTTCCGCCCTGGTGAACCTGGGTTACAGCCACAAACAAGCGGCGGAGTTGGTAAGCTCGCTCTTGCGCCAGCGGGCTGACTGGGAGCTTTCTGAGCTTTTACGCGAGGCCCTGCGCCAGCTGGTGAGGGTGAGTTCCTAGGCGGCGCACGTTCCCCTTGGACGGTGGAACCTGATCAGGCGGTTATCCGGGACGGCATCCCTAGGCTAAGATGAGGCCGTGGCAGAAGCGCTGCTGCGAGCGCAGAGGGACCCCACCGAGGTCAACTTCGAGGAGACCTTACGTCCCCGGCGTCGGG
>JBBIPI010000004.1:0-29292 GCA_037442985.1 Clostridiales bacterium | reverse complement strand
AGGTGGGGCTGGTGATTGGGGTGAAGTCGTAACAAGGTAGCCGTATCGGAAGGTGCGGCTGGATCACCTCCTTTCTAGGGAGTCCTCTGCCTGCGCCTGCAGGCGGCACTCCTAGGTCGGTCGGCAGGTCGGGCGCGTGCCCGCCTGCTGTCATCGGTCGCCTCGTGGGCAGGCGCACTGTTTAGTTTTGAGGGATCGGGGGCATATAGCTCAGTGGGTTAGAGCGCACCCCTGATAAGGGTGAGGTCGGTAGTTCGAATCTACCTATGCCCACCAAAAGCGCATTCCGGCGCCGCAAGGCGCGACCTGAGTTTTGATACAGTGGGGACGTAGCTCAGCGGGAGAGCGCCTGCCTTGCAAGCAGGAGGGCGGCGGTTCGACTCCGCTCGTCTCCACCAGCACCTTGAAAACTGGATAGCGAGGATTCGCCGGTTATTTCGGGAGCCGCCAGCCTGTGGACGGTACAGGCAGGGTGAAGCGGTTAAGCTACTAAGGGCGTACGGTGGATGCCTCGGCGCCAGGAGCCGACGAAGGACGTGGCAAGCTGCGATAAGCCGCGGGGAGCCGCAAGCAGGCATCGATCCGCGGATGTCCGAATGGGGAAACCCGGCGGGGGCGAACCCCCGTCATCGACGGCTGAATCCATAGGCCGTGGAGGGCCAGCGGGCGAAGTGAAACATCTCAGTAGCCCGAGGAGAAGAAATCAACCGAGATTCCCTGAGTAGTGGCGAGCGAAAGGGGAACAGCCCAAACCGCGCGCGTGTAAGCCTGCAAGCGTTGCGCGCGCGGGGTTGCGGGACCCGCAGCGGCGGGTTGCAGACCGCCGGCGGAGTGAAAAACCTCGCATCTAGCCGAAGTCGCCTGGAACGGCGCGCCACAGAGGGTAAAAGCCCCGTAGGCGAAAGGTGTGAGGCTCCGAGCGGTGTTCCCGAGTACCACGGGACACGTGAAATCCTGTGGGAAGCTGGGGGGACCACCCTCCAAGGCTAAACACTCCTGGCGACCGATAGTGAACCAGTACCGTGAGGGAAAGGTGAAAAGCACCCCGGGAGGGGAGTGAAATAGGACCTGAAACCGTATGCCTACAGACTGTCCGAGGGCTACGCCGGAGGCTTGCCTCCGGAATGCCTGAGGGCGTGCCTATTGAAGAATGAGCCGGCGAGTTACGCTATGCGGCGAGGTTAAGGGCTTAAGGTCCGGAGCCGTAGCGAAAGCGAGTCCTAAATGGGCGTTGAGTCGCATGGCGTAGACCCGAAACCGGGTGAGCTACCCATGGCCAGGGTGAAGCGGGGGTAATACCCCGTGGAGGCCCGGACCACGTTGGTGTTGAAAAACCATGGGATGAGCTGTGGGTAGGGGAGAAATTCCAATCGAACCCGGAGATAGCTGGTTCTCCCCGAAATAGCTTTAGGGCTAGCCTCGGGCGTTGACCCGCGGGGGTAGAGCACTGATTGGGCTAGGGGCCTTACCAGGTTACCGAACCCTTTCAAACTCCGAATACCGCGGGGTAGAGCCCGGGAGTCAGACCACGGGGGATAAGCTTCGTGGTCGAGAGGGAAACAGCCCAGATCACCGGCTAAGGTCCCCAAGTGCGGGCTAAGTGGGGAAGGATGTGGGGCTGCCCAGACAACCAGGATGTTGGCTTAGAAGCAGCCACCATTCAAAGAGTGCGTAATAGCTCACTGGTCGAGCGGCCCTGCGCCGAAAATGTAACGGGGCTCAAGCCCGCCACCGAAGCCGTGGACCGGCAGCGGCGCTGCCGGTGGTAGGGGAGCATCGCCTGCGGGCTGAAGGTCGACCGTAAGGGCGGCTGGACTGCAGGGGAGAGAGAATGTCGGCTTGAGTAGCGAAAAGGTGAGTGAGAATCTCACCCGCCTGAAGCCTAAGGTTTCCTGAGGAAGGCTCGTCCGCTCAGGGTTAGTCGGGACCTAAGCCGAGGCCGAAAGGCGTAGGCGATGGACAACCGGTGGAGATTCCGGTACCACCTGGCAGCCGCCTGAGCGAAGGGGTGACGCAGGAGGGTAGGCGCAGCGGGCCGTCGGTCGTGCCCGTCCAAGCCACCGAGGGAGCCCGGGTAGGCAAATCCGCCCGGGAGTGATCCTGAGGGGCGATGGGGAGGGAAATCCAAGTACCGAACTGGCCGAGCCCACACTGCCAGGAAAAACCTCGTAGCGAGGCTACCGGGTGCCCGTACCGCAAACCGACACAGGTAGGCGAGGAGAGGATCCTGAGGCGCGCGGGAGAACCCCTGCTAAGGAACTCGGCAAAATGGCCCCGTAACTTCGGGATAAGGGGTGCCCCGGTAGGGTGAGGCGCAAGCCGAGCCCGAGGGGGTCGCAGTGAAACGGCCCAAGCGACTGTTTACCAAAAACACAGGTCTCTGCTAAGGCGTAAGCCGACGTATAGGGGCTGACACCTGCCCGGTGCTGGAAGGTTAAGGGGAGGGGTGCAAGCTCCGAACCGAAGCCCCAGTGAACGGCGGCCGTAACTATAACGGTCCTAAGGTAGCCGCGAAGGCGCTGCCTGCCCATCGGGAAACCGATGGGGCAATACCCGGCTGTATGCGGGGAAACCCTTAGAGCCCGTGCCTACGAGAGAGAAGGCTCTCCGTAACAAGGGCAGGGATTGGGCGATCCGCAGGAAACCCCGGCGTTGATGGTCGGGGGATCCTCAGAGACTGTACGCCGGGCATCCGAGTTCCCCAGGCAGCGGGTCTCAGGAGGGGGGCACGGTGAATCTGGAGCCTCAATGGGTGGTCGGTTTCGTCGACGGAGAGGGTTGCTTCTTCGTCGGGATCAACCGGCACCCGGAGATGGGCGCGGGATTCCAGGTCCTACCCGAGTTCCGCATCGTCCAGCATGAACGCGATGTTCAGGTTCTGCATGCGCTGAAGGCCTTCTTCGGAGGAGGCACGGTGCGCAGAAACCACGGAGATCGGTGGGAGCTGAGGATCCGCAACATGAGCGTTCTGAAGGAGGTCGTCGCCTTCTTCGAACGGCATCCCCTCAAGACCCGAAAGCAGGTCGACTTCCTCAAGTTCCGCAAGGTGCTTGCGCTGATGGAGGAAGGAGCGCATCTATCGCGGGAAGGGTTAAGGGAGATCATCGCCATCGCCATGCAGATGAATACGGGAAGCCGCGAGCGCCTGGAGGAAGTCAGGCGAAGCCTGGAAACGGATGAAGAGACAGTCCACCCCGGGCAGAGATGCCCGGACCACGGTGAGCGAAATTCCTTGTCGGGTAAGTTCCGACCCGCACGAAAGGTGTAACGACTTGGGCGCTGTCTCGGCAGGGGGCCCGGCGAAATAGAGGAGTGGGTGAAGACACCCACGACCCGTGGCTGGACGGAAAGACCCCGTGGAGCTTTACTGTACCCTGGCATTGGACTTTGGCGTTCCATGTATAGGATAGGTGGGAGGCTGGGAAGCCCGGGCGCCAGCTCGGGTGGAGCCGACGGTGGAATACCACCCTTGGGGCGCTGGAGTTCTAACCTGGCGCCGTCAGCCGGCGTGGGGACAGTGTCAGGCGGGCAGTTTGACTGGGGCGGTCGCCTCCCAAAAGGTAACGGAGGCGCCCAAAGGTACCCTCAGCACGGTCGGAAATCGTGCGTTGAGTGCAAAGGCAGAAGGGTGCCTGACTGTGAGACCGACAGGTCGAGCAGAGACGAAAGTCGGGCTTAGTGATCCGGCGGTACCGAGTGGAAGGGCCGTCGCTCAACGGATAAAAGCTACCCCGGGGATAACAGGCTGATCTCGCCCGAGAGTCCACATCGACGGCGAGGTTTGGCACCTCGATGTCGGCTCATCGCATCCTGGGGCTGAAGTCGGTCCCAAGGGTTGGGCTGTTCGCCCATTAAAGCGGTACGTGAGCTGGGTTCAAAACGTCGTGAGACAGTTTGGTCCCTATCCACCACGGGCGCAGGAGACTTGAGGGGGGTTGCTCCTAGTACGAGAGGACCGGAGCGAACGCACCGCTGGTGAACCAGTTGTCCCGCCAGGGGCACGGCTGGATAGCCATGTGCGGTCGGGATAAGCGCTGAAAGCATCTAAGCGCGAAGCCCACCCCAAGATGAGGTCTCCCACGGCGTAAGCCGGTAAGACCCCTCGGAGATTACGAGGTCGATAGGCCGGAGGTGTAAAGGCAGCAATGCCTTGAGCCAACCGGTACTAATCGGTCGAGGGCTTAACCTCTCCCAGCCTGTACGCGGGCTGGCGGCCTCGAAATAAACGGCGAATCGAACCGCTATCCAGTCGGACCAGGTGCTCGTAAAAACCAGAAAGCCAAGGCTCCCGGTGGCCATAGCGGAGGGGAAACACCCGTTCCCATTCCGAACACGGAAGTTAAGCCCTCCAGCGCCGATGGTACTTGGCGGGGGACCGCCTGGGAGAGTAGGTCGCTGCCGGGAGCCTTTGCTTGCCGCATCGTAAAGGATGCGGCTTGTTTTTTGGAGGAGTAGCAGTGCGTGTCGCGGTCATTGGCGTCCCTATGGACCTTGGGGGCAGGCGCCGGGGCACGGACATGGGACCGAGCGCCATCCGCTATGCCGGGCTGCAGGAGGCACTCGTTGCGCTCGGGCACCAAGTCCTGGACTTGGGCAATCTGCCTGTCGCGGAGCGCGAGACCCGCCCTGTGGGTGAGCCCCGCGCGAAGTACCTGGAAGAGGTCGTCGCCGTCTGTGAGCAACTGAGCGAGGTGGTGGCCAGAAGCGTGCGCGAGGGGTTCTTCCCCCTCGTCCTGGGCGGAGACCACAGCATCGCCATCGGCAGCGTGGCCGGGCTGGTCCGGGAGGGATTGCAGCCCGGCATTATCTGGCTCGACGCGCACGGTGACTTCAACACACCGGAGACGACCCCAAGCGGGAGCATCCACGGGATGCCCCTGGCCGCCCTCACGGGCCGGGGGCACCCGGCCCTGGTCGCTTGCGCTGGCTGCGCTCCGAAGGTGTTGGAAAGGCACGCCGTCCTGGTCGGAGTCCGGGCCCTGGATCCTGGGGAAAGAGAGGCGCTCAGGGCGTCAGACGTGACGGTGCTGACCATGCGGGACATCGACGAACGCGGGATCGCCGCGGTGATCCGCGAGGCGGCCGAGATCGCCGCGGAAGGCGGCCGGCGCCCCGTCCACCTCACCATCGACATGGACGTGATCGACCCGTCCGGGGGCACGCCCGAGCGGGGCGGGCTCACCTACCGGGAGGCCCACCTGGCCATGGAGCTGCTCGCGGAGAGCGGCGTCGTCCGTTCGTTGGAGATAGCCGAGGTGAACCCCATCCTGGATCGGGAGAACCGCACCGCCCGGCTGGCCGTGGAGCTCGCCGCGTCCCTGCTCGGCAAGGCGATATTCTAGGCTCCGAGCTTGTTGCCTCGCGGCGTGGACTATGCTAATATAGCGTGTGCGTCGCTTCCGGTCCGTGCTCGCTGGCGTAGCTCAACGGTAGAGCAGCCGCCTTGTAAGCGGCAGGTTGTCGGTTCGAGTCCGTCCGCCAGCTCCAGCGATGAGCGCGACGCGACCGGATAGTCATGGAGAGGTACCGAAGCGGCCAAACGGGGCAGACTGTAAATCTGCTGGCGCAGCCTTCGTAGGTTCGAATCCTACCCTCTCCACCAGGACAACACCGCGGGGTGGAGCAGCCAGGTAGCTCGTCGGGCTCATAACCCGAAGGTCGTAGGTTCAAATCCTACCCCCGCAACCAAGAATGCAGACGGCGCCGGAGCCAGCTAGGGTTGCGGCGCCGTATCAGGGTTTGGCAGGCTGCCGTAGCTCAGTCGGTAGAGCACGTCCTTGGTAAGGACGAGGTCACCGGTTCAATCCCGGTCGGCAGCTCCATTGCATTGACTGCGCGACCGCTGCGTGGTAGATTCAAGGCGCGGCGCCGCCTGCCTGGGGGAAGGCCATGCGAGTGATCATCACCCTGGCGTGCGAGCAGTGCAAGCACCGCAACTACACGACGACGAAGAACAAGAAGGCTGACACCGGCAGGCTGGAGTTGCGGAAATACTGCAGAAACTGCGGTACGCATACCCTGCACCGGGAAACCCGGTAGCGCGGGCAATAGATTTGGATGCAGGCCCGTAGCTCAACTGGCAGAGTGACGGTCTCCAAAACCGTTGGTTGGGGGTTCGAGTCCCTCCGGGCCTGCCATTATTTTTGTCTGGAAGGGCGAAGAGAGTTGCTGAGCAGGGTTGCTGCTTACCTGCGCGAGGTGCGCGCCGAACTCAAGAAGGTCGTCTGGCCCACCCGGCGGGAGACCGTCGTGTTCACGGCAGTGGTGTTGCTCTCCGTCGCCATGAGCGCCGCAATCATCTGGATCATGGATGGCATCCTGGGCACTTTGCTCAAAGTGATCATCAGCGGGTGAGGACGGCTTCATGGGCGCGGGACAGGCGGCGCCGGCTGGCAAGAAGAACTGGTACGTCATTCACACATATGCCGGCTACGAACTGAAAGTCAAGAACAATATCGAGAAGCGGATCGCCTCCATGGGAATGGAGGACAAGATCTTTCGCATCCTGGTGCCCATGGAGGAGCACATCGAAATCAGGGACGGGAAGAAGAAGACGGTCAAGAAGAAGGTCTTCCCGGGTTACGTCCTCGTCGAGATGGTCATGACAGACGACTCCTGGTACGTCGTGCGCAACACCCCCGGGGTGACCGGGTTCGTGGGTGCGGGGAACAAGCCCACGCCCCTTGGCGAGGAGGAGGTCCAGGCCATCCTGAAGCAGATGGGCCTGGAGGAGAGCAAGCCGAGGATCAACCTGGAGGTCGGGGAGAGCGTCCAGGTGCGGACGGGTCCCTTCGAGGGGTTCGTCGGCGTGATCGACGAGGTCAATGCCGAGCGTGGCAAGGTGCGCGTGCTGGTATCCATGTTCGGGCGGGAGACGCCGCTGGAACTGGACTTCACCCAGGTGGAGAAGCTGTAGGAGGACAGGGACGGATGGCCAAGAAACTGGTCGCGCAGATCAAGCTCCAGATCCCCGCCGGCAAGGCTACGCCCGCTCCGCCGGTCGGCCCGGCCCTCGGTCAGCACGGGGTCAACATCATGGCCTTCGTCAAGGAGTTCAACGAGCGGACCCGTGACCAGGAAGGGTTGATCATCCCGGTGGTGATCAGCGTTTACGCCGACCGTTCCTTCAGCTTCGTGACCAAGACGCCGCCGGCCCCGGTCCTGCTGCTGCGGGCGGCCGGCCTCGAGAAAGGCGCCGCCAAGACAGGCCAGCAACGCGTGGGACGGGTCACGCGCCGGCAGGTGCGGGAGATCGCCGAGCAGAAGCTGCCGGATCTGAACACGACCTCGGTCGAGGCGGCGATGCGCATGATCGAGGGGACGGCGCGGAGCATGGGGCTCGAGGTGGTGGACTGACGATGGCCGGGAAGCGTTACACCGACGCGGCCAAGCTGGTGGACAGGGAACGGCTCTACGACCCGGCGGAGGCGCTCGCCCTCGTCAAGCAGATGGCGCGGGCCAGGTTTGACGAGACGGTGGAGGTGGCGGTCAGGCTAGGGGTGGATCCCCGGCACGCCGATCAGATGGTGCGGGGCGCGGTGGTCCTGCCCCACGGGACGGGCCGCACCGTGCGCGTCCTCGTCTTCGCCAAGGGCGAGAAGGCCAAGGAGGCGGAGGCGGCCGGGGCGGACTACGTCGGGGCGGAAGACCTCGTGGAGCGGATCCAGGGCGGGTGGCTCGATTTCGACGCCGCCGTGGCGACCCCGGACGTGATGGGCCTGGTGGGACGCCTGGGTAAGATCCTGGGGCCGCGGGGCCTGATGCCCAACCCGAAGGCGGGGACGGTCACGTTCGACGTGGCGGCGGCGGTGCGCGAGATCAAGGCCGGCAAGGTCGAGTTCCGCACCGACAAGGCCGGGAACGTCCACGTCCCCATCGGCAAGGTGTCCTTCGACACCGACCGCCTGGTCGAGAACTTCCGGAGCCTTATGGAAGCCCTAGTGAGAGCCAAGCCCGAGGGCGCCAAGGGGCAGTACATCAGGAGCGTGGCCGTTTCTTCCACGATGGGACCGGGAGTGCCGGTGAACCCGCAGCGGGCGCTGGCCTCCTAGCAACCCGGCCGTCAGAAAAATAGCAGTATCCTGAGCCGCAGACAGCAGGTGCGCGCTGGTCGCTCAAAGGTCCGGAGACCTGGACCGCCTGCCGAGGCGAGGGAGCGCATGTCGCATCCGAGGCGACCTCCCTGCTGTTTGCGGGGAGGTTTTCTGCTTTAGAGAGGAGGTGGAGACGTGCCCAAATCACGGTCCGAGAAGGAGCGCCTGCTCGCGGAGGTGCGGGAGAAGCTCTCCCGCGCCCAGGCCGCCGTGCTGGCCGACTACCGCGGGCTGACGGTGGCGGAGATGGACGAGTTGCGGCGCCGGCTGCGGGAGAAAGGCGTGGAGTTCCGGGTGGTAAAGAACACCCTGACCTGGCTCGCCGCCAGGGATCTCGGCCTGGAGGCGCTGAAGCCGCACCTGGAGGGTCCCACCGCCATCGCCTTCGGTTACGACGACCCGGTGGCCGCCGCCAAGGGGATCCTCGACTTCGCGGACGAGACGAAGAAGATGTCGGTCAAAGCCGGGGTGCTGGAAGGGCGGGTCATCGGATTGGACGACTTGAAAGCCCTCGCCCGACTGCCCTCCCGCGCCGAGCTCCTGGCGCGGGTCCTGGGAGGGCTGCGCGCGCCCCTGGTCAACATGGCGTCCTGCCTGCAGGCTCCCCTCCGGGGTCTGGTGGTAGCGGTGGAGGCGCTGCGGGCCAAGCAGGCTGAAGCCTGAAACTGGAGACGGAACTGCGGAAGGAGGAGACACGATGTCCAAAGTCGAGCAGGTGCTCGAGCTGGTCAGCAGCATGAGCGTCATCGAACTGGCGGAACTGGTGAAGGCGTTCGAGGAGAAGTTCGGGGTCTCGGCGGCCGCGCCCGTGGCGGTGGCTCCCGTGGCCGCCCCTGCGGCGGCCGGGCCGGCTGCTCCCGCCGCCGAGGAACAGACGGAGTTCGACGTCATCCTCACCAGTGCGGGGGCCAACAAGATCCAGGTCATCAAAGTGGTGCGCGAGGTGACCGGTCTCGGCCTGAAGGAGGCCAAGGACCTGGTGGACGGGGCGCCGAAGCCGGTCAAGGAGAAGGTCGGCAAGGAAGAGGCGGAAAAGATCAAGGCGAAGCTGGTCGAGGCCGGCGCCAGCGTCGAAATCAAATAATAGAAGGACCGGCGGGAGGGCCGGCCCCCGGAGAAGGGGGGGGGGGACCGGCCCTCCGTCTTCCGTGCTACAATGAGGCGGGATCGGCCGGAACGAGCCGGGGGTTCGAATTTGAAACGCGTTGTCAGCGTCAGCCTGGGGTCCTCACGCCGCGACCATCGCGCGGTGCTGGACCTGCTGGGCGAAAAGGTCGAGGTCGAGCGGCGCGGGACGGATGGCGATCTCAAGGCGGCCGTCGCCCTCATCCGCCAGTTGGACGGGCAGGTGGACGCCATCGGCCTCGGCGGCATCGATCTTTACCTCGTGGCCGGGAAGCGCCGTTACGTTATCAGGGATGCCCTCAAGCTGGCCCGGGCGGCGACCCGCACGCCGGTCGTGGACGGGAGCGGTCTCAAGAACACCCTGGAGCGACGGGTCGTTCGGTGGCTGCAGTCCACCGGCACCGTCGATTTCCGGGGCAAGCGGGTGCTCATGCTCTCGGCCGTCGATCGCTTCGGGATGGCCGAGACCCTGCAGGAGTGCGGCAGCCGTCTCATCATCGGGGACCTGATCTTCGCCCTCCAGGTGCCCATCGCCCTCCACTCGCTGCGGTCGGTGGAGATCCTCGCCCGGGTGCTCGTCCCAGTGATCTGCCGACTCCCCTTCCAGTGGCTTTACCCCACCGGACAGCGGCAGGAGCGGGTCGCCGGGGGAAGGAGGTACGCCCGCTTCTTCCAAGAGGCCGACGTCGTCGCCGGCGACTTTCACTTCCTGCGCCGGTACCTGCCCGAGCGCCTCGACGGCAAGGTGGTCCTGACCAACACCGTCACCGCGGAGGACGTGGAGCTGCTGCGCGGGCTCGGCGTGAGCCTCCTGGTCACCACCACCCCGGAACTGGGCGGACGCTCCTTCGGGACCAACGTGATGGAGGCGGCGCTCGTGGCCGTCGCCGGCAAGGGGTCAGCCGGCCTCACCCCCCGCGAATACGAGGAATTGCTCGACCGCATCGGCTTGCAACCCCGCGTGGAGATCCTCAACCTTCCGGCCCGCTGAGGGACCATTCAAGGGAGGAAAGGCGGCGATGGCAGGCAAGTTCGGCTTCATCGTGCACCCCCTGGAGCCCGCGGACGTCAGGCGCAAGTTCAGGGTGGCGCGCTGGCTGCCCGACTCCTGGGTGGAGGGGATCATCCGGCACCTGCCCGTGCAGCGCGTCTCCCACGTCACGGGCGTGCGCTCGCCGTACAACGAGGCCGAGGGATGGTTCGTGGGCGTCCCCCTCACTCCCCGTCAGATGATGAGTCTGCCGGAAGACTATGTGCTGCGGAAGATCGTGGCCGCCGGCCGCCTGGCGGAGCGCCAGGGGGCGCGCATCATCGGCCTGGGCGCTTTCACCGCAGTGGTGGGCGACGCGGGCGTGACCATCGCGCGCGAACTCTCGGCCGGGGTGACGACGGGCAACAGCTACACGGCCTGGACGGCCCTGGAGGGGGCGCAGGAGGCCGCCAGGTTCATGGGGCACGACTTGGCGACGGCGGAAGTGGCCATCGTCGGAGCCACGGGCTCCATCGGCCGGGCGTGCGCCCTCCTGCTAGGCAGCGAGGTGAAGCGCCTCACGCTCATCGGCCGGAACGAGGAGAAGTTGGAGCGGCTGGCGCGCGAGGTGCTGACCGAGACGGGGACGGCGGCGCAGATCTCGACCGATCTCAAGAAGAGCTTGCCCCGCGCGGACGTGATCATCGCCGTGTCTAGCGCCGTCGAGGCCATCATCGAGGCCGAGGACCTCAAGAGCGGGGCTGTCGTCTGCGACGTGGCCAGGCCGCGGGACGTCTCCCGGCGCGTGGCCGAACTGAGGGACGACGTGCTGGTGATCGAAGGCGGGGTGGTGGAAGTCCCGGGGGACGTGGAGTTCGGCTTCGACCTCGGGTATCCGGCGCGCACCTGCCATGCCTGCATCGCCGAGACGATGATCCTGGCGCTCGAGGAGAGGTACGACGACTACACCCTCGGGCGGGAGTACTCGGTGGAGCGCATCCGGGAGATCGCGGCCCTGGCACGGAAACACGGATTCAAACTGGCCGGGCTGCGCAGCTTCGAGCGGGCCCTGAGCCGCGAGGAGATGGAACGGGTGCGGGCCAACGCCCGGCGCCGGTTGCAGCCCAAGTCCTATTGACATGTTTAGGGGCCGTCGTTAAAATGGGGCATCGTCAACCGGGGCGGGATGCCCTTGGAGGCGACGACGGTGGACCTGCAGGAAGTGCTCCTGACCCCCCAGGGCTTGCAAAAGCTCGAGCGGGAGCTTGAGTACTTGAAGTCTGTGAAGCGCAGGGAGATCGCGGAGCGCATCAAGGTCGCGCGCGAGTTCGGCGACCTGGCAGAGAACTCGGAGTACGACGAGGCCAAGAACGAGCAGGCGTTCATCGAGGGGCGCATCGCCGCCCTGGAGAAGACGCTGCGCAATGCTCGGGTGGTGGTGGAGGAGGACGTCGACCCGCTCACGGTCAACGTCGGTTCTACGGTGACGCTCCGGGACATCGAAAGCGGCGAGCTTCTCAGCTACACCATCGTGGGGTCACACGAGGGTAACCCGAAAGAGAAGAGGATTTCTTACGAGTCGCCGGTGGGGCGGGCCGTCATGGGGAGGCGCGTCGGCGATACGGTGGAGGTCCGCCTTCCCGGAGGTGTGGCTCGCTTCCAGGTCATCGCGATAACCCGTTGAATAAGGACCTGAGCGGGAGGCAGGGCGTGGCGGAAGAGCGGCCGGCGGGTCAGGAACTGGTACGCGCCCGGCAAGCCAAGCTGACACGCTGGCGTGAGCGCGGGGTAGACCCTTACGGCGGGCGCTACGAGCGCACCCACCTCACGGCCCACATTTGCGAGAACTTCCAAGAGCTGGAGGGGCGGACGGTCCGCATCGCGGGGCGCCTGATGGCTCTCCGCAACCACGGTAAGGTCGTCTTCGCCGACCTTCAGGACGGCGGCGGCAGGATCCAGATCTGCGCTCGCCAGGACGTCCTGCGGGACTTCCAGTGGTTCTGCGACCTCGACCTGGGCGACGTCATCGGGGTAGAGGGCTCCGTCTTCCGCACCCGCCGGGGCGAGATCACCGTCGAGGTCAGGGACTTCCGGCTGCTGGCCAAGGCGTTGCGTCCGCTGCCCGAGAAGTGGCACGGGCTCAAGGATGTGGACCTGCGCTACCGCCAGCGCTACCTCGACCTGCTCGTCAACCCGGAGGTCCGTCAGACCTTCCTCACGCGCTCCAGGGCGATCGCGGCCATCCGCCGTTTCCTGGACGAGCGGGGATTCCTGGAAGTGGAGACACCCATGATGCACCCGCTTCCGGGGGGTGCCGCCGCACGCCCGTTTGTGACCCACCACAACGCCCTGGACATGACGCTCTACCTGCGGATCGCGCCGGAACTCTACCTCAAGCGACTGGTGGTCGGCGGCCTGGAAAAGGTGTACGAGTTGGGCCGCGCCTTCCGCAATGAGGGGATCTCCACGCGTCACAACCCCGAGTTCACGATCCTGGAGGTGTACCAGGCATACGCCGATTACACGGACATGATGAGGCTCACCGAGGAACTCTTCACCGAGGTGGCGCTCCAGGTGCGGGGGAGCCTGAAGGTGGACTTCCTTGGCCACCGCATCGATCTCACGCCCCCCTGGCCCCGCGTCTCCCTCCCCCAGGCCCTCGCAGAGCATGCAGGCGTCAGGCTGGAAGACCTGGCGGATGACCAAGAAGCCCGGGCGACGGCGCGGCGCCTCGGTCTGGACGTAGAGGACGGCGCCACGGCCGGCCAGGTCCTGGAAGAGCTGGTGGACGTCTTCGTCCAGCCGCGCCTGGTCCAGCCGACCTTCCTGCTCGATCACCCGGTAACGATTTCCCCTCTGGCGAGGCGGAAGGCCGGGAATCCTATGCTCACGGACCGCTTCGAGCTGATCATCGGCGGCTGGGAGTTCGCCAACGCCTTTTCCGAGCTCAACGATCCGGACGACCAGCGCGCGCGCTTTGAGGCGCAATTGCGCGAGCGACAGAAGGGCAACGAGGAAGCCCATGCCCTGGACGAGGACTACCTCCTTGCCCTGGAGTACGGGTTGCCACCCTGCGGAGGGCTGGGGATCGGCGTCGATCGCTTGGCGATGCTCCTCTCCGGGGTGCCCTCCGTGCGGGACGTCATCCTCTTTCCGCTCATGAGACCGCGGGAGTGAGCCGTTTGACGGGCAGAGGGGCGCGAGCCTATAATAGGACCGGAACTCCACGAGCGATTGCAACCCCGCGTGCGCTTACCTCATCGCGGTCCGGGCCAGCCAACCGGCCCCCGGCAGTCACTTCGCCGCCCTGGCAGGAGGTACATGTCTCGTTGAAAAATAATGGCAACGAAGAGCGGGCCGCCACCCTGACACTCGAGGAGCTAGAGGATCTCTCCCTTCAGGATCTGTACCGGCTTGCCAAGGAACTGGATATCACCGGCTACAGCGCGATGCGCAAGAAAGAGCTCATCTACGAGATCTTGAAGGCGCGCGCCGAGAAGGACGGCTACATCTTTGCCGAAGGCGTCCTTGACATCATGCCCGAGGGTTACGGCTTCCTGCGGCCTTTCGGCTACCTCCCCAGCAACGAGGACATATACGTCTCCCCTTCCCAGATCCGGCGCTTCGACCTGCGTACGGGCGACCTCGTTTCAGGCCAGGCGCGCCCGCCGAAGGACAACGAGCGGTACTACGGCCTCCTGCGCGTCGAGGCCATCAACGGCGAGAGCCCAGAGGCGGCCGCGGAGCGGCTACCTTTCGACGCCCTGACGCCGCTCCACCCCAACTATCGCCTGAAGCTGGAGACCACGCCTACGGAGATGGCAACGCGGCTCATCGACCTGATCGCTCCCATCGGCAAGGGGCAGCGCGGCCTCATCGTGGCGCCGCCCAAAGCCGGCAAGACGGTGCTCCTGAAGAAGATCGCCAACGCCATCTCGACCAACTACCCGGATATCATCCTCATCGTGCTCCTGATCGACGAGCGCCCAGAGGAAGTCACCGACATGGAGCGGTCGGTCAAGGCGGAGGTGCTGGCCTCCACCTTCGACAATCCCCCGGAGAACCACGTAAAGCTGGCGGACATGGTGCTGGAGCGGGTGAAGCGGCTGGTCGAGCACAAGAAAGACGTGGTGCTGCTTCTGGATAGCATCACGCGGCTGGCGCGGGCCCACAACCAGGTGATTCCGCCCACCGGCCGCACCCTCTCGGGCGGGCTCGACCCCAGCGCCCTGTACAAGCCGAAGCGCTTCTTCGGGGCGGCGCGCAACGTGGAGGAAGGCGGTAGCCTGACGATCATCGCCACCGCCCTGATCGAGACGGGCAGCCGCATGGACGACGTGATCTATGAGGAGTTCAAGGGCACCGGCAACATGGAGCTGCATCTGGACCGCAAACTCTACGAGCGCCGCATCCTGCCCGCCATCGACATCAAGCGGTCGGGGACGCGGCGAGAGGAACTGCTCCTCACCAAGGAAGAGCTGGATGTCATGTGGGCCTTCCGGAAGGCGACCCACAACATGGACAGCGGCGAGGCGCTGCTCTTCCTCATGGATCGCCTCTCGAAGACCAAGAGCAACCGGGAATTCATCGAGCTCTTGAAAAGGGAAGCGAAGTAGGCTAATATTCCTTCCCGCTGACGAGGAGGCATCCCCGTGAAGCCCGGCATCCATCCGGAATACCATCGCGTGACCGTGACCTGCGCCTGCGGGGCGGTGTATGAGATCGGCTCCATTAAGAGGAACCTGCGGGTGGAGATCTGCGCCCGCTGTCATCCCCTCTACACCGGGCAGCAGAAGCTGGTGGACAGCGGCGGGCGCGTGGAGAGGTTCCTGAAGAAGTATGAAGGGAAGGCTGCCTCCCGGTAGGCCTGAGGACCAGGGTGACGGGAGTGCGGGGCAGAGCCGGCTGGCTCTGCTTTTTGGCATCTGCAGGGGGGAAGGTTGTGACGCGGCCGGAAGCGCCGGTCTTCTACGGCGGGCAGGCGGTCATCGAAGGGGTCATGATGCGCGGCCCCGACCGCCTGGCGGTGGTCGTGCGGCGGCCGGACCAGAGCGTGGTGGTACGGGAAAAGCAGGTCGTCCCCTGGACGGAGCGGTGGCGGGTGCTGCGGCTGCCGCTCCTGCGGGGGGCAGCCGTCCTCACGGAAACCTTAGTGGCGGGCATCGAAGCCCTCATGTACTCGGCGGAGGCCGCCGCCGGTGAGGAGGAGAAGCTCTCCCGGTTCGAGGTCGCCGTCACCTTCCTGGTGGCGACGGTGGTGGCGATCCTGCTCTTCCTCGTCTTTCCCACCTGGCTGGTCAAGCACGCCGAGCGCCTGGTCGGGAGCCCCGTCGTGCTCAATCTCCTCGAGGGGCTGGTGCGGCTGGGCGTGGTCGTCGGGTACATCGTGGTGATCTCCCGCCTCCCGGACGTCCGGCGCCTGCTCCAGTATCACGGGGCGGAGCACAAGGTGATCCACACCTGGGAGGCGGGCGAGGCGCTCACAGTCGACAACGCCCGACGCCACCCGACGGTGCACCCGCGCTGCGGGACGAGCTTCCTCCTGCTCCTCGTCCTCGTCAGCATCGTGGTCTTCGCCTTTGCGGGCTGGCCCAACCTGTGGGAGCGGCTGGCGGTGCGGCTGGCCTTCTTCCCGGTGGTGGCGGGGGTGGCCTACGAGGTGCTGCGCTTCGCCGGGCGCACGGCCCGGCGCGGCTGGCCCTGGTGGCTCAGGCCGCTGATCTGGCCCGGCCTCCAGTTCCAGCGGATGACGACGGCGGAGCCGGACGACGCGCAGCTCGAGGTGGCCATCGTCGCCCTGCAGGCGGTGCAGGGCCGAGGGGGACGCTGACGCATGCTGTCCCAGTTGGAGCAGATCGAGCGGCGGCATGCCGAGCTCACGCGCCAGCTGGCCGAGGCGGGCGCCGATCCGGAGCGCTGGCGGGAGCTGGGCAGGGAGCACGCCCGCCTCAGCAGGATCGTGGCCAAGGGGGCGGAATACCGCCAGACCCTGGCGGACCTGGAGGCGGTCCGCGAGATGATGGCCGCCGCGCCCGCTGCCGCCCAGATGGCCTGGCTGGAGGAAGAGCTGGCGGCGTTGCAGGCGCGCCGGGAGCGGTTGGAGCTGGAGCTGAAGCGGCTGCTCGTCCGGCAGGATCCCCGGGACGAGAAGGGCGTCATCCTGGAGATCCGGGCCGGGGCGGGCGGTGAGGAGGCTGCCCTCTTCGCCGCCGACCTGCTGCGGATGTATCTGCGTTACGCCGAGCGACAAGGCTGGCGCACCGAGGTGCTGAGCAGCAGCGAGACGGAGATCGGCGGCTTCAAGGAGGTCATCGTCTCCGTCCAGGGGGACGGAGTGTACAGCCGGCTCAAGCACGAAAGCGGCGTCCACCGGGTGCAGCGCGTGCCCGTCACCGAGGCGGCGGGCCGCATCCACACCTCGACGGCCACGGTCGCCGTCCTCCCGGAGGCGGAGGAGGTGGACGTGACGATCAACCCGGAGGACCTGCAGATCGACACCTTCAGGGCGAGCGGGGCTGGCGGGCAGCACGTCAACAAGACCGAGTCGGCGGTGCGGATCACCCACCTGCCGACGGGCATCGTCGTCACCTGCCAGGACGAGCGCTCCCAGCACAAGAACCGGGCGCGGGCGCTGAAGATCCTGCGGGCCCGGCTGTACGAGCTGGCGCGGCAGGAGCAGCAGGGCGCCATCTCGGCGGAACGCCGCTCCCAGGTGGGGACGGCGGAGCGGGCGGAGAAGATCCGCACCTACAACTTCCCGCAGAACCGGGTCACCGACCACCGCATCGGGCTGACCCTGTACAAGTTGGACAGCATACTGGAGGGCGATCTGGACGAGTTGTTGGATGCCCTCATGACGCACTACGAGGCCGCCGCCCTGGCGGGGGTCCAGCCGTGACGTCAGTCAGGGTCGCCGAGGCGCTGGCCAGGGGGACCGCGCGCCTGGCCGGCGCGGGGGTGGAGTCGGCGCGGGCCGAGGCGCGCCTCCTGCTGGGCCACGCGGCGGGGCTGGCCATCGAGGAGATGCTGGCCCACCCGGAGCGGCCCCTGGGCGAAGCGGAGCTGGCCGCGTACGAGTCCCTCCTGGCGCGTCGCGAGCGGCGCGAGCCCGTCGCCTACCTAATCGGCCGGGCGGGCTTCTACTCCCGGGAGTTCGCGGTGGACCGGAGGGTGTTGATCCCGCGCCCCGAGACGGAGCTGCTGGCGGAGCTGGCCATCGCCTACGTCCGGCAGACGTTCCCCGGGGAGGCGCCCCTGTTGCTGGCGGACCTGGGCACCGGCAGCGGGGTCCTGGCGGTGACCCTGGCCCTGGAACTGCCGGCCGCGCTCGTCTACGCGGTGGACCTGGCGTCGGCCGCCCTGGAGGTGGCGGCCGGCAACGCGCGCCGGCACGGGGTATCGGGGAGGGTGCGCCTCCTCGCGGGCGACCTGTGGGAGCCCCTGACAGGGCTGGAGGGCCGCCTGCACGCCGTTGTGGCCAATCCCCCTTACGTCGCCGAGGGGGAGTTCGCCGGGCTGATGCCGGAGGTGCGGGACTTCGAGCCGCGGGAGGCGCTGGTGGCCGGTCCGGACGGTCTGTCGTGCCTGCGACGGATCGCCGCCCGCGCCCACCGGTTCCTGCGCCCGGCGGGCGCCATCTTCCTCGAAGTGGGCGCCGGGCAGGCGGAAGCGGTGGCCGAGATGCTGCGCGAGGCCGGGCTGGCGGCCGTCCGGATCCACCGGGACTATGCGGGGCACGGGCGGGTGGTCGCCGGAGTCCGGAGGGATCTGTCGTGACCTCCCGCCGCGCGCGGGCGACGCTCCGCCTGGACGCGAGCGAGCGCGGCGCCGTGGACCGGGCCGCAGCCCTCCTAAGGTCGGGCGGGCTGGTCGCCTTCCCCACCGAGACCGTTTACGGGGTGGGTGCGGACGGCTTCACCCCCCGCGCCGTCGCGGAGATCTTCCGGATCAAGGGCCGTCCCGCCGACAAGCCGATCATCCTCCACCTGGCGGGACCGGAGATGCTGGAAGGCGTGGCGCGGGACATCCCGCCCGTCGCCCGGGCTCTGATGAGCGCCTTCTGGCCCGGGCCCCTCACCCTCGTCCTGCAGCGCGCCCCGGGGGTGCCCGACGCCGTGACGGGAGGGGGCGACACGGTGGCCGTGCGCTGTCCCGCCCATCCGGTGGCGCTGGAGCTCATCGGCGCCGTCGGCCGCGCCGTGGCGGCCACGAGCGCCAACCGCTCCGGGCGCCCGAGTCCCCTGAGGGCGGAGGAGGTGCTGGCCGAGCTGGGCGGGGAGATCGACGCCGTGCTCGACGGCGGACCCGCCGGAAGCGGAGTCGAGTCCACCATCGTGGACCTCACGGTCAGGCCAGCGGCCATCCTGCGCCCGGGCGGCGTGGCTGCCGAATCCTTGCGCGAGTACCTCCCCGACCTGGTGGTCCGCCCCGTGGAGGCCGCCGGCTCGCCCGGGGGCCGGTTGGTACTCGTAGAGGGCGAGCCCGAGGCGGTGGTGACGGAGATCGTGCGCCGCGCCCGCGACTTGGTTGGACGCGGCCTGCGCGTCGGCGTGCTGGCGACCGAGGAGACGCTCGCCCGCTATGATGACCTGGGCGGGGCGGTGGTCCGCCTGGCACTGGGGAGCAGGAGGGACCTGGAAGGGGTCGGGCGCGCCCTCTTCCCCACCCTGCGGGCGGTCGAGGAGCTCGGCCTGGATGTGGTCCTGGCAGAGGGGTTCCCCGAGGCCGGGTTGGGTGCGGCCATCAACGACCGGCTGCGCCGCGCGGCCCGGCAGGTGGTGCGGACGCCGTGAAGCGGCTGCGCGTGCTCGTGGTGTGCACGGGCAACACCTGCCGCAGTCCCCTGGCCGCGGCCTTCTTCCGTAAGAAGGCGGCCGAGCGCGGCCTGCCCATCGAGGTGTCCTCGGCGGGCACCGACGCCTGGACCGGCCAGGCGGCCACGGAGGAGGCGGTGCTCGTGGCCCGCGAGGCCGGCGCCTCCCTGGAGGGCCATCGCGCGCGTCGGCTCACGCCGGAGATGGTCCGGGAGGCCGACCTCGTCCTGACCATGACGCGGGGACAGCGGAAGCAGGTCACCGACCTGGTGCCCTCCGCCGCCGACAAGGTGTTGACGATAAAGGAGTTCGCCTACCGGGACGCGAAAGAGTGGGAGGACGTGCCCGATCCCATCGGGCAACCCCTGAGCGCCTACCGGGCTTGCTCGGCGCTGCTGAGCGAGGCGGTGGACGCGGCGTTGGACCGGATGGCTGCCGAGTTGCAGGGGGGTGACGGCGGTGCGGGTGGCGCTGGGCGCTGACCACGGCGGCTATCGCCTCAAGGAGGCGATCAAGCGCTGGCTGGACGAGATGGGCATCGCCTGGGAGGACTGCGGCACCTACGGCCCCGACTCCGTCGACTACCCCGACTACGCGCGCCAGGTGGCCGAGAAGGTGGCGGCGGGGGAGTGCGACCGGGGCATCCTCGTCTGCGGCACGGGCATCGGCATGTGCATCGCGGCCAACAAGGTGCCGGGCATCCGGGCCGCCCTCTGCCACGACGTCTTCTCCGCCCGGGCCACCCGCGAGCACAACGACTCCAACGTGCTCACCCTCGGCGAGCGGGTGGTGGGCGAGGGCCTGGCGCGGGCCATCGTGGAGGTGTGGCTGACCACCGAGTTCGCCGGTGGCAGGCATGCCCGCCGGGTCGACAAGATCAAGGAGATCGAGAAGGCCTACTCCGGGAGCGGCTGCTGACGCGGCCGGGGCAGGGGGAGGAGGCGTGCGCTGGTCGGCGCGGCCGGGATGGGACGACTACTTTCTGCGCATGGCGCAGCTGGTGGCCACGCGGGCTACCTGCCCGCGCCGGCACGTGGGCGCCGTCCTGGTGCGAGATCGCAGGGTGATCGCCACCGGCTACAACGGCAGCGTGCGCGGCGACGTCCACTGCGAGGACGTGGGCTGCCTCATGGAGGACGGGCACTGCGTGCGCTGCGTGCACGCCGAGCTGAACGCCCTGCTCCAGTGCGCCGCCAGCAGCCAGAGCAGCGCCGGGGCGACGCTCTACTGCACCGACTTCCCCTGCGTGCACTGCGCCAAGGCGTTGGTGCAGGCCGAGGTGGTGCGGGTCGTGTACCTGGCCGAGTATCCGGACCGCCACTCGGCCGAGGTGCTGCGCCGCGGCGGGGTGGAGTTGGCCCGCGCCTTCGAGGACGACGGTTCGTTCCGCGTCGTGCCTGACGCCTGAGCCGCGGGGGGATGCCTTCTGCTCACGAAGACGATCTCCCTTCCCAAGCTGAACAACCTGAAGCCCACGCTGGAGTCGACGGCCCTGAAGCTGATGGAGGAAGCGGGGGAACTCAGCGAGGCCATCGGCAAATTCCGGGCCCTCAGCGGCGAGAGCGAGCAGCGGGACGCCCGCGAGGTGGCGTGGGCCATAAGCCGCGAACTCCTCGACGTGGCCCAGACGGCGGTGACGATGATGTTCGTGCTCGAGGAGCAGTACGACGTCGACCTGGACGCCGTCCTCCGCTCGCACGTCCAGAAGCTCATCGCCAAGGGCTATCTGCGCTTGGATCCCGACCAGGAAGCGGAAAGCCCTGCACGTTGACACTCAGTTACGGCAATTTTAGAATTTGGGCGGTCAAGGGGGAGCAAGTACTTTGTCTGGCGCCTGGCAGGCCTTCGCCGTTGCCCTGACGGCATCCCTCGCCCTCACCCCCGTGGTGCGACGTCTGGCCCTGGCCTTGGGAGCGCTCGACCGTCCCAACGAGCGCAGCGTCCATAGCCATCCGGTTCCGCTCCTGGGCGGGCTGGCCGTGTTCGCTGCCTTCGCCGCCGCCACCCTGGTGACCACGCGGGGCGGCGACGCGCCCGTCCACGGAGTGTTGCTGGGCGGGCTGGTGATCGTGCTCGTGGGGTTGGTGGACGACTTGGTCACCCTGCGGCCCTCTGCCAAGCTGGCCGGACAGGTGCTGGCGGCCCTGGTCCTGCCGGCCTTCGGCGTGCGCATCGACCACGTCACCAACCCCTTCGGCGAGGGGTTGCTGTGGATGGGCCTCCTGGCCGTTCCCGTCACCACCCTGTGGGTGGTCGCCGTGGTCAACATCATGAACCTGGTGGACGGGCTCGACGGCTTGGCGACCGGGATCGGGTCCATCGCCGCCTTGACGCTGCTCGTGGCGGCCCTGCTGCAGCCGGAGCCGTTGGTCCTGCCCGTGCTCCTCGCCGCCGCCCTGGCCGGAGCCGGGATCGGGTTCCTCCCCTACAACTTTCATCCCGCCAAGATCTTCCTGGGCGATGCCGGTGCCATGTTCGTGGGTTATGCGCTGGCCGCCACGTCCATCCTGGGCTCGCTCAAAAGCCCCGCGGCCGTCACCCTCGCCGTGCCGGTCCTCGCCCTGGGCCTGCCGATCCTGGACACCGGCCTGGCGATCTACCGCCGCTGGCGGCGGGGGACCTCCATCGCCAGGGCGGACCGGGAGCACTTCCATCACCGCCTGCTGCAGCTCGGCCTTTCTCAGCGCGAGGCGGTGCTGGCGATGTACCTCGGGACCGGCTGGCTGGGGATCAGCGCCTTGGCCGTGCAGAAGGCCAACCTGTGGATCGGCCTCGGCATCGTCCTCTTCGTGGCCTTGAGCCTGGGGCTGGCCGCGTGGAAGGTGGGCATGCTCCATGCCGGCCGGCGGACCCCGCCGCTGCGTCCCCATCCGCCCCTGACGCGGTCCGACTGAGTCCGGGAGGGGAGCCGTTGAAGCGCCTGCGGGTGATGAGCGTGTTCGGCACCCGGCCGGAGGCCATCAAGATGGCCCCGGTGGTGGCCGAACTGGCCTCCCATCCCGCCATCGAGTCGCAGGTGCTGGTGACCGCCCAGCATCGGGAGATGCTCGACCAGGTCCTCGAGCACTTCGGCATCGTCCCCGACTACGACCTGAACATCATGCAGGAGGGCCAGCGCCTGGAAGAGATCACCTGCCGCGTCCTGGAGGGAGCGAGCGGGGTGTTGGGCAAGGCCAGGCCGGACCTGGTGCTGGTGCACGGGGACACGACGACCACCTTCGCCTCGGCCCTGGCCGCCTTCTACCGCGGGATCGCCGTCGGGCACGTCGAGGCGGGGCTGCGAACGCGTGACAAGTTCGCGCCCTTCCCCGAGGAGATCAACCGCCATCTGACGGCCGTGCTCGCCGACCTCCACTTCGCCCCCACCCCGGGCGCTCGCGACAACCTGCTGGCTGAGGGAGTGGCGCCGGAACGCATCTGGGTGACGGGGAACACGGCCATCGACGCCCTCCTCCGGACCGTCTCCCCCGCGTACAGCTTCCGCACCCCCCTCCTCAGGGGACTCGACTTCGCCGGCAGGCGCGTCCTGCTGGTCGAGGCGCACCGCAGGGAGAACTGGAACGGGCCGATGGAACGGATCTGCCGCGCCCTGCTGGAGGTGGTCCGCCGGTTGCCCGAGACGGAAATCGTCTATTCGGTGCATCGCAACCCGCAGGTCGCCGGGGTGGTCCGGCGCTGGCTCGAGGGGGAGCCGCGGGTCCACCTGGTCGAACCGCTCCCGTACCCGGAGTGGGCGAACCTGATGGCCCGCGCCTACCTGGTCGTCACGGACTCTGGCGGGCTGCAGGAAGAGGCGCCCGCCCTGGGCAGGCCCGTGGTGCTGTTGCGGGACACGACCGAGCGGCCCGAGGCGCTGGTGGCCGGCACGGTCAGGCAGGTTGGGACCTCGGTGGAGCAGATCGTGGAGACGGTCACCAAGCTGGTGCGGGACGGCGACGAATACGCGCGCATGGCGCGAGCCGTCAACCCCTTCGGGGATGGCCGGGCGGCCAAGCGCATCGTCGGCGCTATTGCTTATCATTATGGTTTGACTATGGAACGACCAGAGGAGTTCGCGTTATAATCGTGGCTTGGGCGGCTGTGGCAACTTGAGAACATTATTTACGTTTTGCCAGGCCCGAAATGAAGGATGACGCGATGTGGTGCCTGGGCAGAACGGCGGGAATTGGGCATATGTCAACCTCTTCTTGGCCCACGGCCTCACGGCCGCTGTCACCGTGTATCTGGCCGTGAGGGGCGGGGCCTGGATGGATCAGCGCCTGGGCACATCCCCCTGGCTGCTCCTCGTGGCTGTGGTCCTCGTCATCGCGGCGAACCTGCACCTCCTCATCAAGGACGTGCTTGCCGAGGCGGAGAGGCAGGAGCGCGCCTCCCGCGGCCGGGGTCGCGGGGCCCCGGGGCAGACTAGGAAGGCGGACGGCCGCGAGGAGGTCGAGGAATGAGGGATGTCGCCCTGGGGTTGCTCGTGGGCCTGGCGGTGGGTGGGATCAACCAGTGGTTGATGTGGAGGGCGGTGCTGCACAGCGGGCGAGACAAGCGGGCGGTGCTCGCCCGCTACCTGGGAGGCTGCGCCCTGCGCCTGGCGCTCGACGCCGCTGCTGTGTATCTCGGGTGGATTCTCACCCGCTCCGCGGCAGGGATCGTGGCGGCCGCGGCGGGACTGCTGAGCATGACGGGCGCTTTCACGTGGTGGCAGTATCGCACCTACCGCCGGGGTCGCAGATTGCGGCGAGGGGTGAGATGAGCCGATGATGGGTGCCCTGCTGGCGGCTGCCGCGGCGGCGGAGGCTGCCGGCGCTCACGAGGGGCCGGTGGCGCCCCCGCAGGTCCTGATCGACCGCTTCGGCCTGCACGTGACGAGCGAGGTGGTCACGGAATGGGCCGTGATGGCCCTCCTGGTGGGCTTCTCCGTGCTGGTGACGCGCAACCTGCAGCTGAAGCCGGGTAAGCTGCAGGCCGCGGTGGAGGTCGTCGTGAACTTCATCATCGATGGCGTCATCGCGCCCTCCATCGGGGGCCGGGACAAGGCGCTGCGCTACCTGCCCTTCCTCGGCACCCTGTTCCTGTTCATCCTGGTCTCGAATTATTCCGGGCTGCTGCCGGGCGGCGTGTTGCACATCCCCGGCTTCAAGCCGCCCACCTCGCAGCTCAGCGTCACCGCCGCCCTGGCCCTGCTCGCCTTCTTCGCCACCCATTACGCCGGGTTCCGGGAACGCGGCCTGCGCTACCTGACCCACTTCTTCCAGCCGTTCTGGTGGCTGTTCCCCATGAACGTCATAGAGGAACTGATCCGGCCGGTTTCCCTCTCCCTCCGTCTTTTCGGTAACATCTTCGGAGGGGAAACCATCCTGTGGGTCCTGCTCTCCCTGGTGCCGTGGTTCGTGCCGGTGCCGATCATGGGCTTGGAGGTGTTCTTCGGTTTCCTCCAGGCGTTCATATTCACGACGCTGACCGCCGTCTACATCGGCGGAGCGACTGCCGAGGCCCACTGACGGGCCGGAGCAATCGACACTGATTAGAATGGGAAGGAGGGGGACGCAGTGGATTTCATCGCCGCCGCTCTGGCCATCGGGCTCCCCGCGCTGGGGGTGGGCGTGGGGCAGGGGTTGGTCGTGTCCGCGGCCCTCGACGGCATCTGGAGGCAGCCCGAGGCCCTGCGCGACCTGAGGACGATGATGTTCATCGGCCTCGGGTTCCTTGAAGCGCTGGCCCTCTATGGCTTGGTGGTTTCGTTCATCATCCTGTTCGTGAAACCGGCCTGAAGCCGAGGGATCAGTTGCACCAAGGCGAGACGAGGCGCCTCGGCTGCGCGGCCTCCTCGCCATCGCTTCCCGGGAGGCGAGGCCCTTGGGCATCGACGTGAAGATGATGGCCTGGTCGGTGGTCAACTTCCTGGTGCTGTTCCTCCTGCTACGTCGGTTCCTCTGGAAGCCGGTGCTGGCGATCCTGGAGCAGCGGGAACGGGAGGTGGCGGCCAGCCTCGAGGCGGCCGAGAACGCCCGTGAGGAAGCGGTGCGGATCAAGGCCGACTACGAGCGCCGGCTGGCCGAGGCCCACAGGCAGGCGGAGGAGCGGGTGGCGCGCGCCATCCGCAAGGCCGAGGAACTGGGCGCGGAACTGCGCGCCCGGGCGGAGCAGGAGACCCAGGCCCTCCTGGAGCGCGCCCAGCAGGAGATCGAGCGGGAGAAGGAGCGGGCGCTGGCCGAGCTGCGCGAGCAGGTGGCGGACCTGGCGCTGGACGTGGCCAGCAAGGTGCTGGAGCGCTCGGTCACTACGGAGGACAACAGGCGGCTGGCGCGCGCGGTCCTGGCCCGGGCAGGCGACGCCAGGTGAAGGGGGGTAGCGTCGCTCGCCGCTACGCCCGGGCGCTTCACGAGTTGGCCACGGCCCGGGGCGCGGCGGACGAGACCGAGCGCGAGCTGACCTGGGTTGCGGAAAAGTTGGAGGGGGAGCCGGAACTCCGGCGGCTGCTGGCCAGCCCGCTCGTTCCGGTGGGGGAGAAGAAGCGCATCGCCGTGGAGGCTTTTTCCGGATTCTTATCCCCGCTGACCCTCGATTTCGTATTGCTGTTGCTTGACAAGAAGCGGGAGGCCTATTTTCCCGCCGTCCTCCGGGAGTTCCGGCGGCTCGTGGACGCAGCCGCGAACGTGGCCGACGTGGAGCTCGTCCTGGCCTCCCCGGCCGACGAGCCTTTCCTTCAGGAGTTCGCGCAGCGCCTGCAAGAGGCCACCGGTAGGAGGGTGCGGTTGCGGAGCAGCGTCGACCCCGGGCTCATCGGCGGGCTGGTGCTGCGGATCGGGGACCGGAGGATCGACGGTAGCCTCAGGGGACGGCTGGCGCGCCTGCGGGCGTTCATCGCCAGCGCTCCCACAACGCCCGGCGGGGGAGCCCGCTAGCCGGGCCGGAAAAGGGGTGAGACCCGCGTGGCCATGGGCATGACCGGCGTGCGGCCGGAAGAGGTCAGCTACATCATCAGACAACAGATCGAGCGCTTTGCCGACGAGCTCCGGCTGGACGAAGTCGGCAAGGTAGTCCAGGTCGCCGACGGGGTGGCGCGCGTCTACGGCCTGGAGTCCGTGATGGCGAGCGAGCTGGTGGAGTTCGATAACGGCGTCTACGGGATGGCCTTCAACCTGGAGGAGGATAACGTCGGCGTCATCATCCTCGGGCCCTACACGGGCATCAAGGAGGGGTCCGAGGTGCGCCGGACGGGCCGGATCATGGAGGTGCCGGTGGGCGAGGCCCTGCTAGGGCGTGTCGTCAACCCCTTGGGTCAGCCCATCGACGGGCGGGGACCCGTCCATGCCGACAGGTTCCGGCCCATCGAGTCGCCGGCGCCGGGTGTCATCCAGCGCCGCCAGGTCAACGTGCCCCTGCAGACGGGCATCAAGGCCATCGACGCCATGATCCCCATCGGGCGGGGGCAGCGCGAGCTGATCATCGGCGACCGGCAGACGGGTAAGACGTCCATCGCCGTCGACACGATCATCAACCAAAAAGGCCAGGGCGTGATCTGCGTCTACGTGGCCATCGGGCAGAAGGCCTCCTCGGTGGCGGCGGTGGTGGAGACCCTGCGGAAGCACGGGGCGCTGGACTACACCATCGTCGTGTCGGCCACCGCCAGCCAGCCGGCGCCGCTGCTCTACATCGCCCCCTATGCCGGCTGCGCCATGGGCGAGTACTTCATGTACGAAAAAGGGCAGGACGTGCTGTGCGTCTACGACGACCTGACGAAGCAGGCCTGGGCGTACCGCGAGCTGTCCCTGCTGCTCAGGCGCCCGCCGGGCCGCGAGGCGTATCCGGGCGACGTGTTCTACCTGCATTCCCGGCTCCTCGAACGGGCCGCGCGGCTGGACGAGGCTTACGGCGGGGGATCGCTGACCGCCCTCCCGATCATCGAGACGCAGGCCGGCGACATCCACGCCTACATCCCGACGAACGTGATCTCCATTACCGACGGCCAGATCTTCCTCGAGTCCGACCTGTTCTACGCCGGCGTGCGCCCCGCCATCGACGTCGGCCGCTCCGTCTCCCGGGTGGGGGGCAACGCGCAGATCAAGGCGATGAAGCAGGTGGCCGGGCGGCTGCGGCTGGACCTGGCCCAGTACCGCGAGCTGGAGGCTTTCGCCCAGTTCGGTGCCGACCTCGACCGGGCCACCCAGGCGCGGCTGGCGCGCGGCCAGAGGATGGTGGAGCTGCTGAAGCAGGGCGAGCGCCAGCCGTTCCCGGTCGAGGAGCAGATCGTGAGCATCTTCGCCGGGGTCAACGGGTTCCTCGACGACCTGCCCGTCGAGAAGGTGCGGGCGTTCGAGTCCGGGTTGCTGGCCTACGTCAGGGAGAACCGGCCGGAGATCTACCGGGAGATCCGGGAGAAGAAGGCCATCTCCGAGGAGCTGGCCGCGTCGCTCACCGACGCGATCCAGGCCTTCAAGGCGGAGTTCACCGCTCAGGCGCCGGCCGTCTGAGGCCGGAGGGTTGGGTGTCGCGCTTGGCCAACGTCCGGGACATCAAGCGGCGCATCCGCGCCATCCAGAACACGAAGAAGATCACCAAGGCCATGGAGATGGTGGCCGCCGCCAAGCTGCGCCGGGCGCAGGAGCGCGCCCTGGCCGCCCGCCCCTATGCCCTGCGGCTGACCGAGACGCTGCGCAGGCTGGCCAACCAGCGCGGCCTGGACGAGACGCACCCGTTGCTGGAGCCCTCCGCCCGGGGAGGACCGGTAGTCTTCTGCCTCATCACCGCCGACCGGGGCCTGGCCGGCAGCTACAACGCGAACCTGCTCCGGTTCGCCGGCGAGGCCCTCCGCCGGCGGGAGGGCCCCGTGGCGCTGGTGGCCGTGGGGCGGAAGGGGCGGGACCACTTCCAGCGCCGGGGCGTCGCCATCCTGCACGGCTTCGTCAACGTCGGCGACGAGGCGCGCTACGCCCTGGCGGAGGAGATCGCCGAGACGCTGATGGGCCTCTTCGTGGCCGGCCAGGCCCGCGAGGTGCACCTGATCTACTCCGAGTTCCGCTCGGCGCTCTCCCAGCGGCCGGTGGAGGTGCCTCTCCTGCCCCTGCGCGCCCCGCGCCAGGAGGACAGGGTGCCCCCGGCCGGGAAGTGGGCGCCCACGCCGATCTTCATCCCCTCGGCGGGCGACCTCTTCAGCGAGTTGCTGCCCAAGATGGTCAAGATCCAGGTGTACCAGGGCCTGCTGGAGGCCAAGGCCAGCGAGCACGCCGCCCGCATGACGGCCATGCGTTCGGCGACGGAGAACGCCGAGGAGTTGATCGAGGAGCTGGTACTGGAGTTCAACCGCGCCCGCCAGACGGCGATCACGACCGAGATCGCGGAGATCGTGGGCGGCGCCGAGGCGCTCAAAGCTTGAGGAGATCGGGGGGATCCCGGTGGCGCAGGGAAACGTGGGCAAGATCACGCAGATCGTAGGGCCGGTGGTGGACGTGGCCTTCCCTCCCGGTCACCTGCCGGCGCTCTACAACGCGCTGAAGGTCACGCGGCCGGGCGGGGAAGGGGTGCTGACGCTGGAGGTGGCGCAGCACCTGGGCGACAACGTGGTGCGCTGCGTGGCCATGGCTTCCACCGACGGGCTGACGCGCGGCATGGAGGTCGTGGACACGGGTGGCCCCATCGCCGTGCCTGTCGGCCGGAAGGTGCTCGGCCGGATGCTCAACGTGCTCGGGGAGCCCATCGACGAGCTGGGGCCGGTGGAGGCGGAGCAGAGGTGGCCCATCCACCGACCGGCACCCGACGTGGCGGACGTCTCCCCCGCCACCGTGATGCTGGAGACGGGGATCAAGGTGATCGACCTGCTCGAGCCCTACGCCAAGGGCGGGAAGGTGGGCCTGTTCGGCGGCGCCGGCGTGGGCAAGACGGTCATCATCATGGAGCTCATCCACAACATCGCCATGAAGCATGGGGGCTTCTCCATCTTCGCGGGCGTGGGGGAGCGGACGCGCGAGGGAAACGAGCTCTACCACGAGCTCAAGCAGTCGGGGGTGCTCGACAAGACCTGCCTGGTGTTCGGCCAGATGAACGAGCCGCCCGGGGCGCGCCTGCGGGTCGGCCTCACCGGGCTCACCCTGGCGGAGTACTTCCGCGAGGAGGAGGGGCAGGATCTGCTCCTGTTCATCGACAACATCTTCCGCTTCACCCAGGCGGGGTCCGAGGTGTCGGCGCTCCTGGGGCGGATGCCGTCGGCCGTCGGCTACCAGCCGACGCTGGCCACGGAGATGGGCAACCTGCAGGAGCGGATCACCACCACGCGGCGGGGATCGATCACCTCGGTGCAGGC
>JBBIPI010000003.1:0-29778 GCA_037442985.1 Clostridiales bacterium | reverse complement strand
GGCGCGCGCGCGACGGACGGCAGGTCCTCGGGCGCTGCCACCCGCCCGCGGACCGGCTCGCCCTCGCAGCCGTCCCGCCCGCGGCACCCCACCCACTGCCCGCGCTGGACCTCCCCCACAGAACTTCCCCTCCCAGGCCCCCGCCAACCTATGAGGCGCCGGACAGGCGGGTGACCCCCTGCCCCGCGTGGGCGGGCCGCCCGCCGGAGTGGCCCACCAGACCGCCGTAGTAACGCAAGTGGGCCGCCGCCACCCGGTCCCAGCTCCAGCGGGCGGCCAGCCGGACGCTCTCCTCCACGAGGGCCCTGGCCTTCGGCGGCGAGTCCAGGAGGTCGGCGACGGCGGCGGCGATCCGGTCGGGGGCGTTGTCGGCGATCCGGCACACCGCCTGCCCCAGGTCGGAGAAGTGGGCCGTGTCGGTCACCACCGTCGGCCGCCGGGCGGCCAGCACGGTGCGCACGGCCGCCGACGCCTGCACCCCCTCCAGCTCCGCGTAGGGCAGGACGTTCACGTCCATGGCGTGCAGCCGGCGCACCACCTCCTCCTCCGGCAGATAACCGCCCTCCAGGCTCACCCCCTCCCACAGCCCGTGGGCGTCGAAGAACTCCCGCAGGTGCGCCCAGGCCCGGCGGGAGCCGTCGTTGGGCGCCACGCTGGCGAAGAGGCAGAGCCTGAGCCCCGGGTGGCGCCGCCGCAGCGCCCGCGCCGCCAGGCCCAGGTGCTCGATCCCCTTGTGGCGGTGGACGAAGCCGAAGAAGCCCACGGCCGGCTCGCTCCCCAGCCCGAGCGCCGCCCTGACCTGATGGCGCGGCGGCAGGGGATGGCTCGGGATGCCGATGGGGAGGACCGCCACCCTGCCCGCGTCTATTCCGTAGCGCATCATGCCCAGGCGCAGGGCGGGCAGGGTGGCGATGAACCGGGGGACGCCCGCGCGCAACAGGTCGTTGGCGTAGGTGGCGTGGGGCACCCAGGAGTGGACGGTGACCACGCTCGGGATGCCGCTCCGGGCCAGCTCGGCCACGGCCGCGCAGAGCTCCCCCGCGTCGTACAGGTTGTACTCGTACTGGAAGTGGACCAGGTCCAGGCCCAGGGCGCGCGCCCGCGCCGCCGCCTGCGCCGGTCCCTCCCGCAGCGCCACCGCCGGCTGGCCCTGCCGCCGGAGGGCCTCCACCAGCGCCTTCCCGTACTCCCCCACGCCGCAGGGCCGGTCCCAGGAGGTGACCACCATGCCGAGCCGCAACCGCGTCCCCCCTCCCGCGGTCCGGCGCGGGCCGCGCCGCGCCGTCGCCGCCGCCCAAGGCCGCTCAGATGGGCTGCCGGCCGCCCCACTTCTCCGCGTAGACGACCGAGTTGTGGAGGCAGGCGTCCCGGTTGTCGACGTGGTTCCGCGTCCCCATCCCCTCGTGCCAGACGACGCTGGCGCCGGTGGTGCCGACCAGGTAGCCGGCGTCCAGCACGCGGTTGTTGTAGTCCCAGTCCTCCCAGCCGCCGCACTTGATGAAGCGCTCATCGAACAGCCCCACCCGCTCCACCACCTCCCGGCGCATGATCCAGGGGCAGTTGTTGCCCGGGAGGAACGCCTCCCGGTGTTCCGCCATGAAGCGCGCCGCCCACTCGTCGGTGTACTGGGAGGGGTCGCCGCTCACGTTCCACGGGGCCAGCTTGCCGATCTCCGGCCGCCGGGCCACGGAGACCAGGCCCTCCAGCCACCCGCGGAAGAAGAGCATGTCGTTGTGGATCCAGGCCAGGAACTCCACCCGCGGGTCGCCCAGCAGCGCCGTCAGACCCTGGTTGAGCGCCCGGGTCAGGGAGACCTCCTCCGGGTTGGCGATCACCTCGACGCCGGCCCGGCGCAGGAAGTCTAGGGTCCCGTCCGTGGAGCGGTTGTCCACGACGAGCAGCCGATAGGGGTGGGCCGTCGCCCGGCACAGGCTGGCCAGGCAGGCCCGCGTCTTGTCCAGGAAGTTGAAGGTGGTCAGGAGGATGCCGACCACCCCGCGCCTCCCTCCCTCCGTCCCGCAGTCAGGCTATGCGGGCGGGTGGACGAGGGTGCCGCCCTCACGCCGCCCAGCGGGCCAGGGTCTCCAGCAGGCACCGCGCGCTCCGCTCCCAGGTGTGGCGCAGGGCGACCTCGGCGCGGGCCAGGCGGCCGCGGGCGCGCGCCTCCTCCCGATGGGTGTAGACGTGGCGCATGAGCCGCCGCGTCTCCGCCAGGCTGGGGACCGCCCAGCGCGATCCCCCGTAGACCCGGTCGTTGGGCACCCCGAAGGCCTGTACCGGCTCCAGCCCCTCGATGGGGATGAGGTAGCAGTTCCGCTCGTTGAAGAGGTCCAGGTGGGCCGACCAGGCCGTCAGGATCACGGGCAGGCCGCAGGCGGCCGCCTCCAGGGCGGTGTGGTTCCAGGCCTCCCCCCGCGAGGGCAGCACGTAGCAGTCGGCGGCGGCGTACAGGCGCGGCAGCAGCCCCGCCGGCAGGATGCGGGGCAGGAGGAGGACGGCGGGCGGGCTCGGGTTGCCGCTCTCGGCGGCCAGGCGCAGGATCTGCTCCCGGATCGCCCCGCCCTCCGGGTCGTAGGCCGAGTTGTCGTAGGTCTTGAGGATCAGGCAGACGTCGTCGTCGGCGCGGAACTCCTGGAAATAGGCGCGCAGGAGCAGGTCGTACCCCTTGCGCGGGATCCACTCGAAGTTGGCCAGGAAGTTGAATCCCTTGCGCCCGGGCAGCGCCAGCGGCGGCAGCCCGGGCCGGAAGGCCTCGGGGTCGCAGCCCAGGGGGACTACGCAGACCTTCCCTTCCTCCACCCCGCTGCCGACGAAGATGCCGCGGCTGAACTCCGTGGGGACGAGGACCCCGTCCATCCGGTTGCAGAGCTCCACCCAGAAGGACGGGATGCGGTCGGTCTCCAGCATGGTGTAGCCGATGCTGGGACGTCCGGGCTCCTTCCGGAAGGCGTTGGCCACTGTTATGTAGACCACCGGCCCGCGGCCCTCCGGCTCCCGCATCATCTCCTCCAGGGCGGCCGCCGTCTCGGGGGCCAACTCGACGCGGGCCGAACCCCACGGGTAGGGGCGGAGGCTCACCCGCACCCCCAGGCGGCGCAACCAGAGGGCGTGGGTGCGCGTGTGGTGGGCGTAGCCGGAGGCGTCCCAGACCGGGCCGACGATGGTGACGTCCAAAAACGGTCAGCTCCCCGGCTTGCGGAAGAGGGGGTCGTGGCGCGCCAGCAGGGCCGCCTTGCGCTCCACGTACTCGGCGATCACCGGCGGATGGCCGCGCGTGAACGGGTACAGGGGCCGGTCGTCCAGGATGTGGTCCGGGTCCACCCCGTCGTAGATGTGCTCGATCCCCTCGTAGCGGGCGTAGAGCAGCCAGCGCCGGAAAACCTCCCGCTGGGGCTTGACGTAGCCGTAGTGGACGTAGTGCAGGCCGGAGTCGACCACGTTGGGCCCGATACCCACCAGCCGCTCGTGCACCCGCCCCTCGAAGCGCACCCCGGGCGCCCGCCGCACCAGGAAGATGCGGTAGAATAGCCCGTCGCGGTCCGAGGAGTTCTGCATGAACCAATACGAACGCATAAGATGGTAAAACCAACAAGTGTAGGCATCCACGTCTGTCCGGGCCGTCAGCCGGGGCAGGGCCTCCCTCAGGTCGGGGTAGAACACCTCGTCGGCGGCCAGGAACAGGAACCAGTCGCCGGTCACGTGCTGCAGGCCGAGGTTCCAGAGGGCGGAGAAGTCCTCGGCCGGCGAGGACAGGAGCCGTACCTTGGGGATGCCCCGGGCGATGGCCGGGGTGCGGTCGGTGGAGCCGTTGTCCACCACGACGATCTCGTCCACGGCGTCGTGGATGGCCCGCACCGAGAAGGGAAAGTACTCCTCCTCGTTCCTCACTATGTACAGAGCGCTCACCCTGGGCATCGAGCCGCCTCCCCCGTCGTGCCGGCTCCGGGACAATCTATGCTGGCACGGCGGAGGCCGTGCGCGGACCGGATCAGGTCCTCGATCACCCGCAGCACCGCCACCGCCTCGGCTGCGGTCACCTGCGGCGCCACCTCCCCCAGGACGCAGGCGGCGAAGTGCTCCAGCTCCAGGGCCAGGGGCTCGGCGTTGGGGACGGAGATCTTCTCCACGCTGGCCTGCTGGCGGTATACCGCCCCCTCCAGCCTGGACTCCGCCGCGTGCTTGATCAGCAGCTTGCGGTCCACGAAGTCCAGGACGAAATAGCCGCCCTCGGCCGTCACCTCCAGGACGCGCACCTTCTCCTGCGTGACCCGGCTGGCGACGAAGCCCGCCACCGCGCCCCCGGCGAAGGTCAGGGTGGCGACGGCGTAATCGGGCAGCTCCGAGCGGACGGCCAAGGCGCTCCCCTGGCAGCGGACCAGCGGCTCCCGGATCAGGGAGAGGGCGATGTCCAGGTCGTGGAGCATCAGGTCGCGCACCACGTCCGTGTCGCCGGCGCGGGGGCTGTAGGGGCTAAGGCGGCGCGCCAGCAACCCGATCACCCGCCCGGCCCCCCGCAGCGCGCGGCGCAGCTCGGCCAGCGCCGGGTTGAAGCGCTCCACGTGGCCCGGCAGGAGCACCAGGCCCCGGCGCTCCGCCTCCTCGCCAAGCCGTGCCGCCTCCGCCGCGGAGGAGGCCACCGGCTTCTCCAGGAGCACGTGCCGGTTGGCCTCCAGGCAGGCCAGGCCCACGCGGAAGTGCTCGCCCGTGGGCACGGCGACCACCACGGCGTCCACGTCCGGGAGGAGTTGACCCAGATCGGGCCAGGCGGGAACCCGGAAGCGCTCCTCCACCTCCCGCCGCGCCGCCGGGTCCGGGTCGGCCACCCCCGCCAGGACTACCCGCGGCCCCAGGCCGGTCAGCAGGCGCACGTGGTTCCGGCCCATCTGGCCCACGCCCACCACGCCCACGCGCAGGCGTCGCGCCCGCACCCTGGCCGCGACGCCGGCACCCGCCTCCCCCGGCGGCTCCCGCAGCGGCCGGCCGTCCTCGCCCACGCGGCCCACCACCCGCGCCGGGTTGCCGACCACCAGGGACCGGGGCGGCACGTCCCGGGTGACGACGGCCCCCGCCCCCACCAGGGCGTACTCGCCGATGGTCACCCCGCACACGATGGTGGCGTTCGCCCCGATGGAGGCCCCCCGGCAGACGCGGGTCGGCATCACCTGCCACTCGGAGGAAGAGGCGCGCGGGTAACGGTCGTTGGTGAAGACGACGCCCGGCCCCACGAAGACGTCGTCCTCCAGCGTGACGCCCCGATAGAGCGACACCCCGTTCTGGATCTTCACCCGGTTGCCGATCACCACGCCGCAGTCGACGTACACGTCCTTGCCCAGGACGCAGTCGGCGCCGATCACCGCGCCCTCCCGCACCTGCGCCTGGTGCCAGATGCGGGTGCCCGGGCCGATCACGGCGCCGGGGGCGACCTCCGCCGAAGGGTGCACCGAAGGGGACACCGGCCTCACCCGCCCGCGCGCGGCCGGTAGGCGTTGACGGCGGCCGCCACCGTCTCGCGCTCCTCCGGCGTCAAGCCCGGGTGCACCGGGATGGACACCACGCGGCGGGCAGCCGCCGCCGCCACCGGCCAGGGACCGCCGAGCACCGGGAGGCCGAGCCGACGGAAGTACGGCTGCTCCGGCACGAGGGCCGGGTAGTGCACGGCAGAGGACACGCCCCGCTGCGCCAGTTGACGCCGGAAGCCCTCCCGGTCCTCCACCCGCAGGGTGTACTGATGATAGACGTGGCGGTATCCCGGCGGGGCGACCGGCTTCTCCACGTGCGGGTTGTCGATGTGCCGGTCGTAGTAGGCGGCGTTCTCCCGCCGCCGGGCGTTCATCTCCCCCAGGCGCGCCAGCTGGGCGAGGCCCAGGGCCGCCTGCAGCTCGCCCATACGCAGGTTGTAGCCCAACGTCTCGTGCCGGTACCGCTCCCGCTGGCCGTGGTCGATGAAGGCGCGCACCCGCCCGGCGAGCTCCCGGTCGGCGGTCACCACGGCTCCCCCCTCGCCGGTGGTCATGTTCTTGGTGGCGTAGAAGCTGAAGGCGCCCGCGTCGCCGAAGCTGCCGACCCGGCGCTCCCCTATGGCGGCTCCGTGCGCCTGGGCGCAGTCCTCGAGCACGAGCAGGCCGTGCCGCCGCGCCACGGAGGCGATCTCGGGCATGGCGGCGGGCAGACCGTACAGGTGGACCACCAGCACCGCCACCGCGTCCGGGTGCTCCCGGCACGCCCTTTCCAGCGCCCCCGGGTCCAGGTTGAGCGTGAGCGGGTCGATGTCGACGAAGACCGGCACGGCCCCCACCGCCAGCAGGGCGTTCGTCGTGGCGGCGAAGGTGAAGGGGGTGGTGAACACCTTGTCGCCCGGCCTCAACCCCAGGGCGGCCGCCGCCGCCTGGAGCGCCGCCGTGCCCGACGAGGTCATCACGGCGTAGGGCACGCCGCAGCAACGGGCGAAGGCGGCCTCCAGGCGCGCCACCTTGGGGCCCGCCGCCAGCTGCCCGGAACGCAGGACCTCCAGGACCAGCCGCTCCTCTTCCGCACCCAGGAGCGGCCGCGCCATGGCGATCAACGCCCATCCCTCCGGCCGCGGTCGACGCAGCGCCTGAGCCATGGTATGCCGGTTCACCGCGGGGCGCCTACCGCCGGGCGGCCAGGAGGAGGCGGAAGCGACCGAGCCAGTCGGCGGCCACCGCCTCCCAGGCGAAGGAGGCGAGGGCGCGCCGGCGCGCCTGGGCCGCCAGCCGCTCCCGCCGCGGCCGGTCGCGCAGCAGGCCGGCCACGGCCTCCGCCAGGGCGGGTACGGCCCGGGGGTCGTGCATGGGGTAGGGCACGAGCACGCCCGTCTCCCCGTCGACGACCGTGCTCGGGAGCGCCGCCACGGCCGGGGCAACGGTGGGGGTGCCGGCCGCCTGGCACTCCAGGGACGAGAGGCAGAAGAGCTCGTTGCACACGCAGGGGTATACGTGCAGGGCGCTCGCCTTCTGCAGGCGCACCAGCTCGCGGCGGGCCACCCTCCCCAGCACCCGCACGCCGGGAAGGCGGGCGAGACCGGGAAGGTAGGGCGCCAGGCCGGGGTCGCTCCGCCCCCAAAGGGTGGAGTCGCCCGTCACCACCAGCCTGGCCTGGGGTACCCGGCGGCGCACCAGGCGCAGGATCTCCGGCAGGTATCCCAGGCCGCAGTCGGGCACCGAGCAGTAGATCAACTGGTACGGGTCCTTCGGCTCCGGCCGGGCGTAGTCCGCCCGCTCCACGCCCAGGGGCACCACCTGGACCAGCGCCGGGGGCACGGCGAAGCGCTCCGTCAGCAGGCGGGCGTGGTGGGGGCTGAGGGCGAAGACGGCGTCCACGTGGGGCAGGTAGTCGCGGTAGCTCCGCACCCAGCTCTCGCTGTCCTCCATCGACAGGTGCACCCGCACCCGCGCCCGCGCCCGCGCCACCTCCGGCACCGCCGAGACGCTCACCAGCACGTCCCAGGGCTCGTCGGGGGTGAAGGAAGCGGCGTTGCGGTAGTCCACGCCCCGCCAGGTGGCGGGGCGGGAGGTGCGGTTGAAGACGGCGACGCCGCACCCGCAGGCCGCCAGGGCGGAGGCCACCCCCACCAGGGCCGTCTCCGCGCCGCCCAGGCCCCGCTCCAGGTCCTCGCCGGTCCAAGGGAAGGTGTCGGCGAAGTAGAAGGCGACGCGCATCAGGGGAGCTCCACCTCGTTACCCTGCCCGAGGACGAGGCGGTAGGCGGCCGGGCGCCCGGCACGCCGCGCCACCCGGTTCCCCTCGCCCAGGAGGCTCCCCTCCAGGCGCCCGACGCCGCGCAGCCGGCAGTGACTCATCACCACGCTACGCTCCACCTCGCACTCCTCGACGACGACGTGGTTGCCCAGGGCGGTGAAGGGGCCGATCCAGGAGTTGACCACGTAACACCCCTCGCCGAGGACGGCGGGGCCGCAGACGGTGCTGTTCACCACCCGCGCCCGCTCGCCCACCTACACGCGCCCCTCCAGGCGGGAGCGGGTCACCTCGCCCCGCACCTCCGGCGTCAGCCTGTCCAGGAAGTGGAGGTTCGCCTCCAGGATGGCCTCCGGCCGCCCCACGTCCCGCCAGAAGCCCCGGAAGGGGACTGCGAGGACGGCGAGGCCGTCGTCGATCAGGCGCTGGAGGGCCGAGGCGAGCTCCAGTTCGCCGCGCGCCGAGGGCCGGATCGCGTCGATGGCCGCGAAGACCCGCTCGTCGAGGACGTAGGCGCCCGCCAGCACCGGACCCGCCCTGGAGCGCTGCGGCTTCTCCGTCAGACGCGCCACCCGGTCGCCGCTCACCTCCGCGGCCCAGAAGCCGGCGGCATCCTCCACCCGGGCCAAAAGCGCGGCGGCCGCCGGCCGGGCCGCCCGGTACTCCTCCAGCAACGGCCTCAGCCCGCCCTCGCCCGCCAGGAGGCAGTCGCCCGCCACCACCAGGAACGGGCCCTCCTCGAGGAAGCCCTGGGCCACCTTGACGGCGTGGGCGCTTCCCAGGGGCAACGACTGCTCCAGGAACAGGAACCTCATCCCCGGCCGGCGCCGCCATCCGGGCCAGGCGGCGACCGGCCCCTCCCGGTCGTCCACCACCACGCCGACCTGGGAGATGCCCACCTCTTGAAGCAGGTCCAGGATGAGGGACACGACCGGCCGGTTCACCACCGGCACCAGCGGCTTGGGCACGCCCAATCCGGCAGCCTGGAGGCGCGCCGGCTTGCCGCCGGCGAGGATGAGCGCTTTCAAATCGCACCACCCTCCTGCTCTCCCGTCACAGGGAGCGGTACACCAGGAGGTGCCTGACCGCCACCCGGCTCCAGGAGTTGTGTTCCACGTAACGCCGGCAGGCGGCCACCAGCGCCTCTTGTCGCTCCGCGTCGGCCAGCACTGCGCTCACGCCGGCGGCGATGGCCTCGGGGTGGTTGCTGGCGATCCGGTACACCTCGTCCCCCAGGTCGGAGAAGGCGAAGACGTCCGTGACGACGACGGGCCGGCAGGCGGCGATGGCCGTCTTGGCGGCGGCCGAGAGCTGGCGGGTGGGGTACTCAGCGTAGGGGAGGACGATGACGTCCAGGGCGGAGAGCCGCGCCACCAGTTCCTGCTCCGGCAGGTACCCGTCCTGGAACTCCGCCTCGCCCGCCAGCCCCTCGGCCGCCAAGCGCGCCGCCACCTCCTCCCGGCAGCGCCGCGAGACCTCGTTGGGGGCCACACTGGCGAAGACCAGGCAGCGCAGGCCGGGGATGGTGCGGCGCAGCTCCCGCGCGGCCCGCACCAGCTCCACGATCCCCTTTTGGGGGTAGAAGAAGCCCACGAAGCCGATGGCCGGCTCCTGGCCCAGGCCCAGGCGGGCCCGCAGGACGGTCCGATCGCCCGGATCCCGCGGCTCCACCCCCATGGGGATCACGTGCACTCGCCGCGGCGGGACGCGCAGGGCGGCGCACAGCTCGTCCCGCAGCGCCGGGGAGTGGACGATCAAGGCATCGAAGCACTCGCCCAGGACGGAGTTCTGGTCGGCCCCGGGGGCCAGGGCGTGCACGGTGGCCACCGTGCGCACCCCGGCGCGCAGCAGCGCCAGCGCCTGGCGGCGCAGGGCGTGGGGGTCCCACAGGCTGTACTCGTGCTGGAAGTGGACCAGCCGCATCCCCTGCTCCCGGGCCAGGTCCGCCAACTCCTCGCCCCCGGTGAGGACCTGGGGTTCCAGGCCGATGGCCTGCAATCCCCTCAGGAGGCCCCGGCTGTACTCGGCGACCCCGCAGGGACGGCCCCAGGAGGGAACGGCCAGTGCCAGCTTCAAGCCCGGGGACAGCCGCGCCGCCCGGCCGTCGTGGCCGTTGCTCGGGCCGGCTCCTGCCGGGCGGCGGGTGCGCTCGTACCAGATGATCGCGTGGTTCGGTCCCCGCTCCTCGTAGGCGACCCGGGGCGGCCCGTACGACATCCGCCATCCACCTCCGGAAGCGGCGCCGCGCAGGAGCAGTCTATGAGGAGACCGGGACAAACGTGCGCGGACTGGCCGGGCTGCGTCGGACGAGGCCGTACACGGCGATGGTGGCCCGGGCCGTGCGCTCCCAGGTGAAGGACCGCGCCCGCAGCAGCCCCTGCTCGCGCAGGCGGCCGTGGAGGGCGCGGTCGCTCAGGAGGCGCGCCACCACGGCGGCCAGCTCCTCGGGGTTGCACGGATCCACCAGCAGGGCGGCGTCGGCGGCCAGCTCCGGCAACGCGCCCGCGGCCGCCGCGACGACGGGGAGGCCGCAGGCCATAGCCTCCAGCACCGGCAGGCCGAACCCTTCCGCGAGAGACGGGTAGACGAGCACCTCGGCGGCGTTGTAGACCAGCGGCATCTCGCCGTCGGAGAGCCGGCCCAGGAAGAGGACGTCCCGCTCCAGCAGGGAGGGCGGCAGTTCCGGGACGGCCGCCGCCACCGCCGGCACCGCCGCGCGGGTCAGGCCCACCACCACCAGCTGGTGCTCGACCCGCTTCCGCTCGCGCAGGAGCTGGAAGGCCCGCAACGTCCCCGCCAGGTTCTTGCGCGGCAGCGCTCCGCCCACGAAGAGCAGGTAGGGGCGAATCAGGCGGTGCCGCTGCCGGAAGGAGGCCACTTGCTCGGCGTCGGCGATGGGCGCGAAGGTAGCCGCCGCCGCCAGGGGCACCACGTGGATGCGCTCGCTCGGGATGCCCCGGGCGCCGAGGGCGGCGGCGGTCCACTCCGAAGGCACGACGAAGGACGCGTCCGCGGCCAACGCCGCCTCCAAACCAGCGGCGAAGGCGCGCCTGGTGGCCTCCGGGTACTCCGCTGGCCTCTCGGCGAAGAGGAGGTCGTGGACCGTCACCACCACCCCCGCCGCGCGCCGCGAGCCGGCGGCGAAGGCGCGCAGGAAGGGAGAGATGAGGTCGGGGAAGTGCCAGACCTGGATCCCCTCCAGGTCCGCGTACTGGCGGTAGCGGAAGTTGGCCCGGTCGGCGGCGTCCCGGAGGGCCGGGTTGCCGTAGAGGAAGTAGTGGTTCTCCCGGTCGGCGGCCGCCAGGGCCAGGAGCAGGGAGCGGACGTACGTCCCCCTCCCGCTCCCCTCCGCCCTCGCCCCGCTCAGGTCGAGGGCGACGCGCACGCGAGCACCCCTTCGTAGCGGCCCGCGTCCATCTCCACGGGGAACCAGCGGAACTCCCGCACCGCCAGCACCTGGCGCCCCTCCGGTGCGGGGAAGTCCGCGCCGGCGTGGTACACCACGTTATTCGGGCCGGTGTAGAAGGCGTGCACCCTGAGCCCAGTGAAGGAGCCGGCAACCCCGGCCACCAGGGCCGCCCGCACCTCGCCGACGCTGGCGGCGAAGGGCCACGGGAAGAGGACCGCGCCCTGACAGGTCACCTCCTCCTCGCCCCCGGGTTCCCGAGACGCGGCGGGCAGGCGGAGGCGGCTCACCACCTCGACCTCGATCTCCTCCCCCACGCGCACGCCCAGGTCCAGGACGACCTTCTCGGCGAAGGCGCTGCCCTCGGGCCCCAGGGCGTGACTCAGGTGCTTGACGCGGCCCTCGACCTCCGCTGCCATCCCGGGAAGGACGCCGGGCAGGTCGACCAAGTGGGTGAAGGGCAGGTCCTCCGTCTGGTAGCGCTCGACCCGTTGACGGTCGACGTAGAAAACCTGCTGGTGAAAGACCCCCTGGACGATCACCTGGTCCGGGATCACCTCGCACTGGAGGTCGCGGATGCTCCCGACGACGCGGACGATGCCCAGGGCGCGCGAGACCTTGGGGATCTTCTTCTGGAGCATGAGCTGGGAGGACGCCTGCCCGACCAGGCGTTCGAGGCGCAGCCGGCGGCGCTCCGCCTGCAGGCCGCCGCCCGCGACGGACGTCACCACCTCCAGGGTGGCCGGCTCGGTGACGCGGGCGCCCACCACCACCAGCACCTCCCGCTCCACCTCCCGGCCGTCACCGCCCAGGCGCGCGCTCGCCTCCTCGACCCGCGCCTCCACCTGGGCCTGCATCCCGCGCTCCGCCCCCGGGACGTCCAGGACGCAGTGGAAGGGCATCTCCTCGTCCCAGTGGTAGGACGTGCCCCCCGAAGCGTAGAACACCTGCAGCCGCACCAGCCCCTCGACCAGCACCTGGCCGCGCAGCACCTGGGGGCGCACCTCCTCCACCGCCGCCGCCACCTTGACGATTTCCGTCGCCGGGGTGGGCAGGCGGCTCGTCCCGCGCTCCACGGCGCGCCCGGAGGCGAAGCCGACCACCCGGTCGACCCGCACCGTGTCCCTGGTCGCCTCCACTCCGGGGGCGTCCAGCCTGGTCAACACCTCCAGGTCCGCGGCGCGGCTCGTCTTCGCCTGCACCCGGAGGTGGATCTTCTCGGCCAGCAGGCGGCCGTCCTGGGTCAGCTCGAACTCGACGGAACGCACCTGGACCTGGGCACGGGCGGCCACCTCCGGGGTGCTGGCCAGCGTCAGAGCCCTCTCGAAGGGCACCTCGGCGTGCTGGTAGTGGATGAGGCCGTCCTCGGCCACGTAGTAGATCTGCTGCCACAGGCGGCCCTCGACGAGCACGGCCCCCGCCAGGGCCTGGGACCGGACGTCCGCGACGCGGCACTGCACGTCGATGATCTTGAAGGCGGCCAGGTCCAGCAGGACCTCCGCCGTCTCGAGGACGTCCTCGGCAGCGGCCCCCACCAGCTCCTCCACCTGGAGGAGCGCCGTGGCGGGGGGTGACGCCCCCCGCGCTCCGGCCGCCGTCGCCGGTACCCGCCCGGGCGCGAGGCCCAGGCGCACGGCCAGGTCGACGGTGTCGCCGAAGGAGCGGCCGGGCCGGCAGCGCAGGTCGCACGCCACCTCCAGCACGTCGAGGCCGGGGACGGCGCTCCCGCCCGCCGCGGCGGCGGGCAGCTCGCGCCGGAAGAGGACCGCCTGCTCGCGCGTCCGCACCACGTGGTCGGTGCCGACGTAGGCCACCCGGCAGCGCAGCGTCCCTTCCAGGGCCAATCGCTCCCCCCTGCGCGCTCCGGCCACCTCCTCCACCTCGGCCGTGGCCTCCACCAGGCGCACCGCCTTCGGCCGCCTGAGCGGCAGAACGGTCCGGACCGTCCACCGGCTCTCCCGCTCCTCACGCTCCATGGTGCCTGGCCAGCACCTCCTCGTACACCCTCTTCAGCCCCTGCCCCGCCCGTTCCCAGGTGTACCGGCGCAACCGCTCCACGAGCCTGCCGTCGCGGTCGGCGCGGTAGGCGGCGACCACGGCGCCGCGGATCGTCTCGGGGTCGGCCGGGTCGCAGTACCACGCCCCGTCACCGAGGTACTCGCGGGCCGTGCCCCGCGCGGTGGACACGACGTTGCAGCCGGCCACCCCCGCCTCCAGGGAGGCCAGGCCGGGCAGCTCGCACCAGCTGGCCAGGGCGTGGACGCGGGCCCCGGCGTAGGCGGACCAGAGGGTGACCTCGTCGACGACGCCGAGAAAGAGGGCCCGGGGCGCCGCCTCCCGGCAGAGGCGGTGGTACGCGGGCTCGTGGACAGGACCGACGAAGACCAGCGGCAGGCGGAGCCCGGACAGGGCTCGGATCAGTCCCAGCTGGTTCTTGTGGACCGCGACGCGGGCGACGCAGAGCACGTAGCCGTCCAGCCCGTACCGCTCCCGGAAGGGCGCGGGGTCGGCGGCGGGCGGGGGCTGGACGCCCAGGGGCACGACGCGGCAGCGGAGGCCGGGACCGAAGTCCTGCGCCAGGAGGTCAGCCTCGCCCGGGGCGCCCACCACGACGGCGGCCGCCGCCCTGAGCACGCGGGCGCGCAGCCTTTGCTCCCCCGCCCAGCGACCCGCCCCCTCGCCGCTCAGCCTGGCCCGGTTCCAGTAGAGGGGGGTGACCACCACGGGCCGCCGGCGGTAGCGGGCGTTGTCTGCCTGGATGACCGCCTCGTCGGCGCGCATCAGGTTGAACACGTGCACCAGGTCGTAGCCGCCGAGGTCCGGGCGCGGCTCCAGGGACAGGTCCGCCTGCACGCCCGCCGCCGCCAGCCCCGCCATGGTGCCGGCGATCTGGGTGGTGTCGCCGGCCGGGACCGCGAACAGGTCGGATCGTCCCTGGAGGAGCACCCGCATGCCCCACTCCCCGCCATCCGCCTGGCCTGACGCTCCATCTATATGCGCGCTACATGCGGGGCTAATTCGTCTCCGCCTGGGGGCACGCCGGGGCTGAGACGCCGAGAAGAACGCCGGAGCCTTCCGCGGCAGGCGAAAGGCTCCGGGAGGCGGATGCTGCTCGGCCGTTGGCCCCCCTCGCATCAGGGGTCCTGGACGCGGATCTGCTGGTGTTCGGTCACGACCACCTCGATGCGGATGATCACTTTCTTGGTCAGCGTCCCAGTCACGGGATCGAACTCGAACACCAGGTTCTCGATGGCCGAGTGGTCCTGCTGGTTCATCCCCTCCCGCGCCGGGCGGGACGGATCGAGGGGCTCGATCTCGACCATCTCGCTGAAGTCTATGTCCTCCGCCAGGTGATGCACCAGCCCGTCGGTGCCGACGAAGAAGATCTGCTGGTGCAACACCCCTTGCACGATCACCTTGCCCTCCTTGACGATCGAGGTCATGTCCCGCAATTGGGGCACGATGTCCACGATCTTGACCGCCGGGAGGGTCTTGGTCTCCTCGATGAACTTCTGCGCCACGCCGCGGCCGATGACCACGTCGGCCTTGATCAGCGGCCCGTAGGGGTCGAGGGCCACCTGGATCTCCTGGTTCTCGGTCACCTTCTCCCGCAGCCGCAGGATCACTTTCTGCACCAGGCGGCCGGTCGTCGGGTCGAACTCCCAGACCAGGTTCTCGATCACCGACTCGTCCTGGGCCACGTCCCCCTCCTCCACGGTGCGGCCGGGGACGGGGGTGATCTCCACCAGGTCGCTGAAGGGCACCTCCTCCTGCACGTGGTGCACGATGTTGTCGGTGCCGACGTAGAAGATCTGCTTGTGCAGCGTGCCCTGGACGATCACCTTGCCCCGCTTGACGTGCGTGCGCACGTTCACCAATCTCGGGACGATGTCCACGATCTTGATGGCCTCCAGCGTCTTCTCCTCGCGGATGAACTTCTGCTTGGAGCCCTCGCCGACGACCACCGCCGCCTTGATGGTGGGCCCCAGCACGTCCTGGGCGACGCTGAGCTGCCTGGTCTCCGTCACCTTCACCTCGATGCCCAGGATGATCTTCTGGACCAGCTGCCCGGTGTCCGGGTCGAACTCGAAGATGAGGTTCTCGACGAACACCTCGGTCTGCTCGTTCATCCCGCTGACGACCGGGACCGCCGGGTCCACCGGCTCCACCTCGACCAGGTCGCTGAACTCTATGTCCTCCGCCTGGTGGTGCTCCAGGCCGTCGGTGCCGATGAAGAAGATCTGCTTGTGCAGCGTGCCCTGGACGATGACCTTCCCTTCCTTGACGATCGACCTGACGTTGGTCACCGAGGGGACGATGTCGACGATCTTGACCGCGTCGATGGTCTTCGTCTCCTCGAGGAACTTCTGCTTGCTCCCCTCGCCGATCACCTGCTCGGTCTTGATCAGCACCTTCTGGGCCGGGTCGGCCAGGAAGACAGCCATCTCCTCTTCCCTCCTCTCGCTTCGATCTCCCCTCGCCCGGCTCTCCTCCCCGGTCACCTCCCCAGGCCGGGCGCAGGCTTGGGCAGTGCCAGCATATGGTCGGGGCGGCCCTTTGGTGACTGCTCAGGGGTCCACCCGCAGGTCGACCACCACCGTGAGCGGCACCGGGTTCGGGTCGCCGTCGTCGACCACGTCCACGAAGACCGTCCTCTTGACCACGTCCTTGACCCCGGGGCCGCGCACGTCCGTCACCACGAACACCTCCACGCCGTTGGTCCGGACCAGGACGCGCTCGGTGACGATGCCGGGTCCCCGTACATCGCCGATCACGGTGACCAGTTCGCCGGGAGCGAAGAAGCGCACCACCAGGACGATCTTCTGGGTGAGGACGCCCCGCACCGCGTCGAGCTCCGTCACGAGGAACTCCACCGCGGCGCCGACCTCGAACGCCTGGCCGGGCTGCAGCCCCGGGACCGCCACCGCCTCGGAGAAGGGGAGCTCTTCCTCCACCCCGCGGACGATGCCGTCGGGACCCACGAACTCTATCTGCTTTCTCACCCGGCCGCTGACGATCACCCGCCCCGGCAGGGCCTCGACGGCGACGCCCTCCACCCGCGCCTCCGCCTTCTTGATCTTGATGGCCTCCAGGGGCTTCCGCTCCACCAGCAACAGCTGCCGGGTGATCACCTGGAAGACCCTGATCTCCACCGGGGAGATGACGATCACCGGGAACTCCTTGACGGCCACGACCAGGACCTGTTCCTGCCCGGACTCCACGACGGCGCCCGGCGTCCTCTCCGTCAGCGTCCAGCTCAGGGAGACCACGATCTTGTCCTTGACGCGCGCCTCGTCGATCAGGTGGGCGAGGACGAAAGCGACGTCGGCCGTGACGTCGAACACCTGCTCACCCCGGGCGATACGCCCGGGATCCAGCCCCGGGACGCTCAAGCGGTGGGAGAACGGGGTGCTGGCCACCCGCTCCCGCACGATCCCGTCCGGACCCACGAAGAAGATCTGCTCCACCACCGTCGCCTGGACGACGGCCTGCTCGGGCAGGAAGGCGACCCGCAGGTCCTCGACCCGGGCCACGATCTCCTTGATCTTGACCACGCTTACCTGTACCCGCTCCGGAGCCTGGGCCGCCCGCACCGGCCCCTGCGACCGCCGGCGGGCCAGGTAGTGCTCGCTCAGGTCCCAGCCGATGTCGGCGCTGCTGAAACGGCGGGCCGGGGCCACGCTGAGCACTGGCCTCACCCCCTTTCGCGGCAGCTTGCTTGTCTTCAGGCGGGGGAGGCGGCGAGCACGCGCCCCCGCCACCAGTCCAGGAGGTCGGAGAGGGTGCGCTCGAAGGGAACGCTCGGTTCCCAGCCGGTGACCGCCCGCAGGCGCGAGGCATCCCCCACCAGGAGCGGGACGTCCGATGGGCGCAGCCGCGCCGGGTCCTGGCGCACGGCGAAGGGAACCCGGCTCAGCCCCCGCAGGATCTCGATGACCTCCGCCACCGACCAGGAGGTGCCGGAGGCGATGTTATAGACCTCGCCCGCCGCGCCCAACTCGAGCACGAGCCTGTAGGCTCGCACCACGTCCCGAACGTCGGTGAAGTCGCGGCGCGCCTCCAGGTTGCCCACCTCCAGCACCGGCTCCCTCAGCCCCGCCTCCATCTCGGCCACCTGGCGCGCCAGGTTGGAGGTCAGGAAGACGTGGCCCCGGCGCGGCCCGGTGTGGTTGAAGGCGCGGGTGCGCACGATGTGCAGACCGTAGCTGCGGGCGTACTGGTAGCCCAGCAGGTCCTGCGCCACCTTGCTCACGCCGTACGGGCTTAGCGGGCGGAGGGGGTTGGTCTCGCTTATGGGCACCTCCTCGGGGTGGACCAGCCCGTACTCCTCCGACGACCCGGCGACGAGGATGCGCGCCCGGGGGCACGCCTGTCGCGCCGCCTCCAACAGGTTGATCTGCCCGATGACGTTGGTGACCATCGTCTCCTGGGGGGCGTTCCAGGAGGTGGGAACGAAGCTCTGGGCGGCCAGATGGAATATCCTGTCCGGCCGGATCGCCGCCAGCGCTTCGTCCACGGAGGTGCGGTCGCGCAGGTCGCACTCCACCAGGCGCACCCTGTCGAGGAGGTGGGCCACGTTCTCCAGCCGGCTCCGCCACCGGACCGTACCGAAGACCTCAACGCCCTCTTCCGCCAACAGGAGCTCCGCCAGGTGGCTGCCCGCAAAGCCCGTGATGCCCGTGATGAGGACGCGCATGCTCCCCGACCCTTCCGGATTATGTGTCACACCATCCTATGGCCGGGTCACCCGATTTGTCCCGCCGGGCCCGGCTCGGGCACCTTGCGGATCGCAATACCATACCGGGTATTTTCAGCCCTGGCAGTTCAACCTTGACTTTCCGCTGCAACCGCTTAGAATGAATTCACGTAGACTACCCTACGGGGTAGTAGTACAATGGGAGGGAGGGCGAGGGCGTGTTCTGGCGACACCTGGCGGCGCGCTCCGTGCCGTCCGTGAGCCCGCTCGAGGTGCAGCGGCGCCTGCAGCAGGGCGAGAGATTGAACCTCCTCGACGTGCGCGAGCCGCATGAGTTCGCGCAGGCGCACATCCCGGGGGCCAGGCTCATCCCCCTGGGCCAGTTGAAGGCTCGCCTGCACGAGCTGGACCCGCAGGAGGAGTATATAGTCGTCTGCCGCAGCGGCAACCGCAGCGCCATCGCCTGCCGGCTCCTCTGGGAGCACGGCTTCACCGGCGCCAGGAACCTGACCGGCGGCATGCTGGCCTGGAGGGGTCCTGTCGTCAGGTAACCCGACCGGTTACGCCAACCACCGAGGTGCAGCGCGGCGACTCCCGCTCCCCCACCCACCCCCCGACGGGACCCGAGCTGCACCTCTTTTTTTCATTGCTTCAGCGTGTCATCCAGGGGTTCTTCCGCCAACCAGCGCAGGACGAAGGAGAGGAGCACCCGGAGCAACCCGGCCGCCGGGACGGCCAGGATGAGCCCGACCAGGCCCAGGGTGGTGCCACCCACCAGGAGGGAGAAGATCAGCGCCAGGGGATGCAGCCCCACCGTCTTCCCCATGATCCGGGGCACGAGGACGGCGGCCTCCACCTGCTGGACGATCACGTAGACGAGGAGGGCCTTCGCCACCGTGCCCGGCGAGACGGTCGCCGCCAGGAGGAGGCCCGGGGCGGCGCCCAGGAAGGGGCCGAAGTAGGGGATCAGGTTGGTCAGGGCGGCGATCAGCCCGAGGACGAGGGCGAAGGGCACCCCGGCCAGGGCCAGGCCAGCCCCGGAGAGGACCCCAACCGCGCCCGAGACGAGCGCCTGGCCGCGGATGAAACCGGCCAGCACCCGGTCCATCTCCCGCAGGAGGGTGCGCGCCTGGCCGCGCGAGGGGGCCGGCAACCACAGCTCCACCTGGCGGCGGAAACGGGGCAGGTCGAGGAGGATGTAGAAGGCGATGACCGGGGCCAGGAGGATGGTGAACGCCTGACTGAAGAGACCGAGGACCGACCGGACGGCCGCGCCGATGCTCGCCAGCAGGTTGTCCTGCACCCGCCGGAGGTTGGCGTCCACCGCCTGGCGGAGCAGCGGCGGCAGCCGCAGCCGCTCGTAGCGGCCTTCCAGGTCGGAGAGCGCCTCCCCGACCCGGCTCAGATGCCGGGGGATCTCGTCGCTCAGCCCCGCCAGCTCCGCCACGAAGGTAGGGAGGAAGAACGTCCCGAGGCCGGCCACCAGCAGCCCGCCCAGGGCGTACACGAGGAGGATGGCCCAACTGCGGCCGAGCCCCTGCCTGTCGAGGGCGTCGACGGCGGGATAGACCGCGTAGGCGATGAAGGCGGCCAGCAGGAACGGGGGCAGGACGGCGCGGAGGGTGTACACGATGGCGGCCCCCGCCAGCAAGGCGGCGGTGGCCAGCGCCCACCGCCAGCGGCGGTCCCGCAGGACCCGTCGCAGCACGGCAGCCCGGTCAGGTCCCCACCTCACCCAGCGCCTCCGGCGCCTCGCGGCCGCGCGGGACCAGGCTCCCCTCGGTGTCCAGCTCGAAGACCTGCCAGCCGTTGCCGCGCCGGCTGAACTCCACGTAGCAGTCCCAGCAGTAGTACTGCCGGGCCCCGATCTTCCCCACCAACTTGCTGCCGCAGTTCGGGCAGACCATGCTCACTCCTCCTTTCCGCGCTGCCAGATCACCACATCCCGGCCGATCACCATGGACCCCTCGAGGGGCAGGAAGCGCCTGCCCTCGGTCACGTCGCGCACGAAGCCTCCGCTCAACTCGTAGCCCAGGACGGCGCCGTCGGCCGGGTCGAAGACCAGGTCGGCGATGATCCCCAGGTCGTCGCCGTCGGCGCTCATCAGCCTCTTGCCGATCAGCGCGCCGTGGCGCGCCACCAGCCGCGCCAACCGGTCCCGCCGGCGCGTCCGCAGGAGCGCCCAGCGCCCCGCCACCACCACCGCCCCGTCGCCGATGGAGCGCACCTCCTCGTACGGGTAGACCCGGCGACCGCTCATCACGCCCCCGCCTGCCAGGAGCAGGCCGATCACCCGCCGCCCGCCGCGGCCGAGGAGCAGGTCCTCCACGTCCCCCAGCCGCTCCCCCTGCGCCGTGAGGACGGGCAGGCCGATGACATCCCTGCGCCTCAACGCGCGCGTCACAGTGAAGTTAGTGTCACCGCTCCCGGCCGTCGCCATCCGCCGCCGCGGCGGCCAACGCCGGCGTCAGCACCCGGTCGATGGTCCCGCCGCCCACCACCAGGTCGCCGTCGTAGAAGACGGCCGCCTGGCCCGGCGGCGCCGCGTGCACCGGCTGGGAGAACTCCACCCGCACGCGGCCCGGCGCGCCCGGGACGGCCTGCACCACGGCCGGCCTGGGTTGGGACCGGTAGCGGATCTGCACCTGGGCCGCCAGCCCCCCCGGGAGGGCGGCCAGCTCCTCCCAGTCGAGGAGGATCAGGTTGAGGTCCGAGACCTCCACCCCGGACGCCAGCCCTTCCTCCCGCTCCCCGACGATGACGGCGTTGCGCGCGGGGTCCAGGGCCAGGACGTACAGCGGACGGCCGCCGCCGAGCCCCAGGCCGCGCCGCTGCCCCACCGTGTAGAAGGGCAGGCCGCGGTGGGTGCCCAGCACCCGCCCCCGCCGGTCGAGGATGGGGCCGGGCCGCACCCGCTCCCCCGCCCGGGCCGCCACGAACGGCCCGTGCTCCCCTTCCGGGAGGAAGCAGATGTCCTGGCTCTCCGGCTTGGCGGCCACCGGCAGCCCCAGGCGCGCGGCCAGGGACCGCACCTCCTCCTTGGTCAGGTCCCCCAGGGGGAAGAGGACGTGGGCCAACTGCTCCTGGGTCAGGCCGTACAGGACGTACGTCTGGTCCTTCCTCCGGTCGGCCGGGCGGGCCAGCACGTACCGTCCCCGCTCGGGGTCGTACCGGGCGCGGGCGTAGTGGCCCGTCGCCAGGTAGTCGGCGTCCAGCTCGCGCGCCCGGCGCAGGAGCAGGTCGAACTTGACCCAGCGGTTGCAGGCGATGCACGGGTTGGGGGTGCGCCCGCGCGCGTACTCGTCCACGAAGTAGCCGATGACCCGCTCCGCGAAGGCCTCCCGCAGGTTCAGCACATAGTACGGTATGCCCAGGAGCCCGGCCACCCGCCGGGCGTCCTCCACCGCCGCCAGGGAGCAGCACCCGCCCCGGCGCGCCTCCTCCAGGGCGTCCTCCTCGGGCCAGAGCTGCATGGTGACGCCGATGACGTCGTACCCCTGCTCCACCAGCAGGGCGGCCGCCACCGAACTGTCCACGCCGCCGCTCATGGCGGCGACGACCCTCTTCTTCTTCACGTCCCTCACCTCGGCCCCCGCGCGAGGCGACGCCCCCCTAGGAGGGGGGCAGGGCCGCCCGGTACAGGGGCGACAGGCGCCGCAGCTTCTCGACGATGGGCGGGAGGACCTCCAGCACGTAGTCCACGTCCTCCTCGGTGTTGCCCCGCCCCAGGGTCAGCCGCAGGGCGCCGTGGGTGCGCTCCTCGGGCAGGCCCATGGCCTTGAGGACGTGGGACGGCTCCACGCTCCCCGCGGAGCAGGCCGACCCGCTGGAGGCGGCGACCCCCTTCAGGTCCAGGTTCAGCAGCACCGACTCGGCCTCCACGCCCAGGATGCTCACGTTCAGGTTGTTGGGCAGGCGCCGCTCCGGGTGGCCGTTCAGGACCAGGTCCGGGACCCGCTCCAAGAGGCCGGCCAGCAGCCGGTCCCGCAGCGCCCGGGCGTGGGCGGCGCGCGCCTCCAGCTCCTGCCGGGCCAGCTCCGCCGCCTTGCCCAGGCCCACGATCCCCGGGACGTTCTCCGTGCCGGGGCGCAGGCGCCGCTCCTGCCCACCGCCGTACAGCAGCGGGTCGAGGCGGAGGCCCCGCCGCACGTACAGGGCGCCCACCCCCTTGGGCCCGTAGAACTTGTGGCCGGAGAGGGAGAGCAGGTCCACCCCCAGCTCCCTCACGTCCACGGGGATCTGGCCCGCCGCCTGCACGGCGTCGGTGTGGAAGGGCACCCCGCGCTCGCGGGCGACGGCCGCCAGCTCCCGGATGGGCTGGATCGTCCCCACCTCGTTGTTGGCCAGCATGACGCTCACCAGCACCGTGTCGTCGGTGAGCGCCCGCCGCAGGTCGTCCGGATCGACCAGGCCGTGCTCGTCCACGGGCAAGACGGTCACCCGGAAGCCCTCGCGCGCCAGCGCCTCGCAGGCGTGCAGCACCGCGTGGTGCTCCACCGCGGAGGTGATCACGTGGTTGCCCTTCCCCCGCCGCTGGCGCGCCACCCCCAGGACGGCCAGGTTGTCGGCCTCCGTGCCGCCGCTGGTGAACAGGATCTCCCGCGGCTCGGCGCCGACGAGGGCGGCCACCTGGGCGCGCGCCTCCTCGACGGCCAGACGCGCCTCCCGGCCCCGGGCGTGGAGGCTGGAGGGGTTGCCCCACACCTCCAGGAGGCAGCGGCGCATGGCCTCCGCGACCTCGGGGTGCACCGGCGTGGTGGCGGCGTGGTCCAGGTAGACCAGGCGCACGGGCGATCCCTCCTACCTAGATGTAGAACCGGGGCCGGCGGCGGGCCTGGTCGCACAGGTCGGCCAGGGTGATGCCGTCGACCACGTCCAGCACGGCGCGGTGCAGCCGCACCCACACGTCGCGCACCACGCACTGGTAGGGGTTGGCGCAGTCCTCCAGTGCCCCGGACTCGGGCTCGTACAGGGCGCACTCCACGGGCGCCAGAGGCCCCTCCAGGACCCGCAGGATGTCCCCCACGGAGATCTCCTCGGGCTCGCGCCCGAGCAGATAGCCGCCCTGGGCGCCCCGGACGCTCTTCACCAGCCCCGCCCGGCGCAAGGGGGCGAAGAGCTGCTCCAGGTAGTGCTCGGAGAGCCCCTGGTTCTCGGCGATCGTCTTCAAGGAGACCGGCCCGCTGCCGTGGTGCAGGGCCAGCTCCGCCATGGCCATGACGCCGTAATGACCCTTGGTCGAGATGTTCACGACCCACCGCCTGCCCGGCCGCGCCCGCGGAAATCCGAGTGCTGCACTTGGGATTCTGCCACCAACCTAGCACGGGGAGGACGGCTGTGTCAACCTGCGACCCGGCGCCGGCGGACCATCGTCCGTTTTGTCATATATGGTATGCTATATGGCAGGCGGCACGCAGGGAGTCGACGGCCATGCGCAAGATGATGGTGTACCTGGACGAGGATCAGTTCCTGCGCCTCAAGAAGAGGGCGGCCGAAACCGGGCAGCCCGTGGCGGCCCTGGTGCGCGAAGCCGTCAACCGGTATCTGGCCGGCGCGGGCGGACAGGTCGACTACTTCTCTTTCGTCGGCAGCGCCGCGGGTCCCGAGGGCGGGAACGCCTCCGAGACCTGCGAGGAGATCCTGCGGCACCTCCTGCGGGAGACCGGTCCGCGGTGATCCTGGTCGACACCGGCGCGCTCTACGCCTTGACCGATCGAGCGGATGTGCACCACGCCGACGCCGCCCGCTTCTACCGGGCCGTGGCAGGGCGGGAGGCTCTGGCCCTGACGCTGCCCGTCCTGACCGAGGCGTACCTGCTCTTGGAGGCCCGGCTGGGCAGCGCCGCCGCCCGCAGGTTCTGGGACGCCGTCAACGGCGGCGCCTTCGAGGTGGTGGACCTGACGCGGCGCGACCTGGTGCTGGCGCGCGAGATCGAAGAACGGTACGCCGACGCCGGTCTCGGCTTCGTGGACGCGACGTGCCTCGCCCTCTGCGAGCGCCTGGCCCTCCGGCGGGTCTTCACCTACGACCGGAAGCACTTCGGCCTCTACCGACCCTCGTTCTGCCCGGCGCTAGAGCTCCTGCCCTGAGGCTCCCCGCCGTACCGCTCGCCCCACCAGCGGCGGAGCCGGCGCCCGATCTCGGCCTCGTGGCCCCGGTCGCTGGGCCGGTAGTAGCCGCCCGGGACGCCGTCAGGCAGGTACTGCTGTTCCACCCAGGCGCCGGGGTAGTCGTGGGGGTACCGGTAGTCGCGGCCGTGGCCCAGCCGGGCGGCGCCGCGGTAGCCGGCGTCGCGCAGGTGGAGGGGCACCCCCTCGAAGCGGCGCTCGCGCACGTCGCGCTCCGCCCGGCCGAGGGCCTCGTAGACGCTGTTGCTCTTGGGCGCCGTCGCGATGTAGAGGGTGGCCTCGGCCAGGGGCAGGCGCGCCTCGGGCATGCCCACCCACTCCACCGCCTGGGCCGCGGCGGCCGCCACCACCAGGGCCTGCGGGTCGGCCAGCCCCACGTCCTCGGCGGCGTGGATCAGGAGCCGGCGGGCCAGGAAGCGCGGGTCCTCCCCCGCCTCCAGCATGCGCGCCAGCCAGTAGAGCGCCGCGTCCGGGTCGGAGCCCCGCATGCTCTTGATCCACGCCGAGACGGTGTCGTAGTGGGCGTCCCCCTCCCGGTCGTAGGCCAGGGGCCGCCGCTGGGCCGCCTCGGCCGCCGCCTCCAGGTCCACCCGCCGTACCCCGTCCGGCCCCGGGGGCGCCGACAGCACCGCCAGCTCCAAGGCGTTCAGCGCCACCCGCGCGTCGCCGTTGGCCACGGCAGCCAGGTGCTCGAGCGCCTCGGGGGACACCTGCGCCCGCAGCCCGCCCAGACCCCGCTCGGCGTCGGCCAGGGCGCGCTCCAAGAGGAGCCGCACCTCCGCGTCGGAGAGCGGCTGCAGCCGGAAGAGCCGGCAGCGGGACATGAGGGCCGGGTTGACCTCGAAGTAGGGGTTCTCGGTGGTGGCGCCGATGAGGATGACGGTGCCCCGCTCCACGTGCGGGAGCACGGCGTCCTGCTGCGCCTTGTTGAAGCGGTGGATCTCGTCGATGAAGAGGATGGTCCGCCGCCGCTCCCGCACCAGCCGCTCCCGGGCGGCCTCGATCACCCGGCGCAGGTCGGCCACGCCGGCGGTGACGGCGCTCAGGCCCTCCAGGTGGGCGCCCACGGCGGCGGCCAGGAGCCGCGCCAGGGTGGTCTTGCCCGACCCGGGCGGCCCCCAGAGGATCATGCTGGGCAGCCGGCCCGCCTCGACGGCCCGCCGCAGCACCCGCCCGGGACCCAGCAGGTGCTCCTGGCCGACGAACTCGTCCAGGTCGCGCGGCCGCATGCGGTCGGCCAGCGGCGCCTGCCCCCTCAGGAACTCCTCGCCGGCAGCGCGGAAGAGGTCCAATCACCTTGCCCCCCGAGCCCGTCCACCCGTCAGCCTCCCGGCCAGAAGGCGCGTGAAGCACCGGCAAACGGGTTCGCCACGCCCACGCCCGCGTACACCTGGCCCGCTCGCCCAGGGAGCGGAGGGGCGGTCGGTTCGCGCGGGAATACGCAAACCTTCCCTTAAATTATGGATCGCCGAACGGAAACCCTCCGCTCCGCCAGCAGCACGCTCCACCCGGTCGGCAGGAGCCGCCGCAGCCGCCGGGCCACCGTGAGCCCGCCCACGCCTCTCCCCAGCACCAGGACCGTCAAGGGGATACCACGCAGCACCACCAGCCTCGCACGCCCTCCCGGTCCTCGGCAGCGACCCGGGGGCCGACGCGCCTCCGCAAAGAAGCGTCCCCAGCCACCACGCCGCCCACCTGGCCGGCGGCGCGCGGGGGAAGAGGTCGGACCACAGGTGTTAGCGAGCTAGTTCGTCGCCGCCCGGGCCGAGGAAGAAGACAGCGAAGGGCACGGCCAAGGTGGCCGCGTCCAGCGGCACCAGCGACGTTCCGGCATAGAGCACCACCGCCAGGCGGAGCCGCGGCCCCAGCACCTCGCGGCAGGCGCGGAGTCCCGCCAGGGAAGCCGGGTCGAGGCGCGCGGCGAGCTTCACCTCCACGGCCACGCACTCGTCCCCTCTTTCGAGGAGGAAGTCTACCTCCTGCCCGGCGTGGGTCCGCCAGAAGTAGAGCCGGCAGAAGGGCCCCGCGGCGGCCAGGAGCTTCCGCAGCTCGGCGGCCGCCCACGTCTCTACCATGGCGCCTGCCCGTCCCTGCCTCTCCAGGGTCTCCCACCGCTCGGCTGCCATCAGGTGGCAGGCGAGGCCGGTGTCGGTGAGGTAGACCTTGGGGGTGCGGACCAGGCGTTTCCCCGCGTGGACGAAGTAGGGCTGCAGCAGAAAGACCTGATACGTCTGCTCGAGCAGGGCGAGGTACCTCCGCGCGGTGCTGTAGGGAAGCCCGGCGTCCCTGGCCAGGTCCGCCAGGTTGAGGAGCTGCCCGGTGCGCAAGGCCACCAGGGCCAGGAGGCGGTTGAACTCCGGCATCCGCTCGAGGTCGGCTAGGTCCCGTACGTCCCGCTCGAGGTAGGTCTGCCGGTAGGAGGCGAACCAGCGTTCCCGCGCCTGGTCGTCCTCCATGAGCGCCGGCACGGGATAGCCACCCCGCAGGATCAGGCGGCGGATCTCGGCGAGCTGGTCGGGCGGGACGCCCCTTCCCCGCCACAGCTCCAGGAGATCCCGCGCGTCCCGGGCCGCGAAGAGGTCCCGCAGGGTGGTCGGCGCGGCCGTCCCCCGCACCTCGGCCCACGAAAAAGGATGGAGCTCGTGAACGGCCACCCTGCCCGCCAGGCTCTCGGACACCGTCTGGAGAGTCCCCAATTGGGCCGAGCCCGTGAGGAGAAAGGAGCCGCTCCGCCGGTCGCGGTCGATGGCCAGCTTGATGGCGCGGAGGAGGTCCGGAGCCCGCTGCACCTCGTCCAGGACGAGGGGGCGCGGCGCGCCAGCCAAAAGCCCGTCCGGGTCCTCGAGGGCGGCGTCCAGCACCGGCCGCTCGTCGAGGGTGAGGTAGGCGGCTGGCCAGTCGGGGCCGATGATGGCCTGGGCCAGGGTCGATTTCCCCACCTGGCGGGCGCCGGTGAGCATCACCGCGGGGAAGTGCCGCAGGGAAGCCCGCACCTGGTCCGCGACATGCCGTGGGATGGCTGATTTTCATCCGGGGACGGCTCATATTGACAACACCCAAGCCCAACCCTCTGACGACGTCGGTAACGCTGCCTAAGGCAACCCAACGATGGGCAGCTACCTCTTTGGACGGAACCCATTGACGCCAAATCCACTACATGATAGATTACTCTGCAAAACCGAGTTGTTTGGAGGTTGCAAGGCCCGTGAGACCGGAAGAGGCCGTCCGCGACGTGGAGTTCATCAAGACGCTGGTGGCGGGCACACGGCGCACGAGTGGCGAGGTGGCCCCGTGGCTTCTCCTGTGGGGGATCATCTGGATCGTGGGGTTCAGCCTGCCCCTGGCGGGGGTGAAGGGGGCGGCGCTCGGCCGCGCGTGGATGTGGCTCGACCTGGCGGGGGCAGCCGGCTCCTTCCTCATCGGCTGGCGGAGGGGCGGCCCCATCCCGTACGTGTGGAAGGGCATCCTCTGGTCCTGGGCCGTGCTCCTGGCGGCCGCGCTGGCCGCGCAAGCGGCGCTGCCCCGCGTGGTGAGGCCCGACCTACTCGTCCGACCCGACGGCCTCGTCTACGCCGTCATCTGGGTCCTGCTGCCCGGCCTCGCCTACCTCCAAGCAGGGTTCTTCGCCGGCCGGGACCTGGCCCTGCTGGGCGCGTGGCTCATCACCGTGGCCGCCGCGGGCCTGGCGCTCCCCTTCCCGTGGAGCCACGCCCTCTATGCGGTTGCCGGTGGCGGCGGTATGCTGGCGGCCGCTCTCCTCCTACGCCGGGAGGGGCGCTGAGCCGGGCGTGGACGAGAGAGAGGAAGCCGGTCGGCGCGAGGGGATCCTCGACGCCATCGACGACGCCATCCACGCCAAGGCTCGCCTGGGCATCATGGCCCTTCTCCTCGCCCACGGCGCCGCCGACTTCGCCTTCCTCCGGCGCACCCTCGGCCTGAGCGACGGCAACCTGGGGGCGCACCTCCGCCTCCTCGAGGAGCACGGCTACGTCGAGGCCGAGAAAGCCTTCGTCAACCGGAGACCACGCACCACCTACCGGGCCACCGAGGCGGGCCGGCGCGCCTTCCTGGCCTACGTGGCGGAGATGGAGCGGATCCTCCGCCTCGCCGCCGGAAAGAAGACGGTGGAACCGTGAACCGGGGGGAAACCGCCCGCGCCGCGCCCTCGGGGAGAGCGGCACCGCCCCGCACCCGCTCGGCCGGCAGGATCGCCGAGGAGGCGGCGGCCAATCCATCATCCACGGCCAGAGACTTACGGCCACTTCGACGACAGGGAGGAGGCCATGGCGCTCCGGCGGCCGGCGGTGGCATGGCGCCGAGGCGGCGCCGGCCCGAGCCGCACTGGGCGTGGGTGCACCGGGAGCTCCGGAGGAAGGGCGTCACCCTGCAGCTCCTGTGGCTGGAGTACAAGCAGTGGGCAGATGCCTGGACCAGACCCGGCACGCGCCGCCCCCGAGACTGTGGCCCAGACCGCGAGGGGCAGCGGGGGTCATGGGCGCAGGGCGCGCCCGAGGAGGAAGGCGCTCACCACCGCCAGCCCCGCGCCGGCCAGGCGCAGCGACCAGGCGTAGACGGCGCTGCCCCCCAGGCGCACGCCGCGGTCGACCAGGACGGCGAGGACCGCCTTGCTCCCGACCAGCGGGACGAAGAAGCTAGCTAGGAAGAGAACGGCGTGCACCGTGCCGGCCCGCAGCGCGACCAGGAAGAGGGGCGCCCCGACGCTGAACCAGAAGACCCAGGGGTGGGGGTTCAGCAGGTTGGTGAGCAGCCCGCGCCCGAAGCCGCCGGCCGCCGTCAGGCGCGGCGCCCCCTCCGCTGCCGCCGGCACCGGCCGCCCCGCGGCGCGCAGCGTGTCCCACGCCAGGTAGCCCACGAAGAGGGCGCCCACCAGGGTGAGAACGCGCTCCGCAGCCGGCGGCAACCGTCCCACCGCCCAGGTGGCCAGGGGCAGGATGAGGGCGTCGGTGACGGGCGGCGCCAGGGAGGCGGCCACGCCCCGCCGCCAGCCCCCGCGGGCGCTCTCGGCGATCACCAGCGCCAGCAGCGGCCCCGGCGCCACCCCGGCGGCGAAACCCAGCGCCAGCCCCTGCCACAGCCAGGAGTCCATGCCCTCATGGTAGCAGACCGCGCCTCCGCAGGGGCGCGCTTCGGCAGCGGCCGGGGGTCAGGCGTCGTCCTCGCACCAGCCTAAGGCAACGAAAGAGCTGTCCCGCCTTGAGGTCCTGGGCGTGGATGGTGAAGTTGGACCCCGGCCCGAGGATGAACCTGCCCTCCCGATCCGCCTCGACGGTGTCTTCGCTGGCCGGGACGATGCGGATGAAGGCCAGCCGGCCGCCACTCACCGTGATGCTGGTCGCCTTCGCGAAGCCGATCTGGACCACGTCCTGGCTCGACCAGGAGGCGCAACTGCTTCCCGGGGCGTCGGTGAGCATCCAGGCCGAGGCTGCCCACCGTTCGCCCTCCGTTAGGAGCGTTCAACCGGCGAAACCTCTTCTGAGCCACCATGAGCATCTTCCACACCACCGCGGTGGGGCCCGCTCCGCCTTCTTGAACCGCTTGGCCGCGCCCGTCCGCAGCCGCAGCGCGGCGAAGGGCGACTCCACCACGCTGGTGGTGCGGATGTGCACCCGGTGCTCCTTCGGGTAGCGGTAGAAGGTCCTCCTCGGGCTTTGGAACCTCTTGACACACTCGGGGCGAGACGGCCGCTGAGCTGGTTCAGAAACATGTGAGACTGCAGGCGTAGACAAGGGAATAAAAGGGGGCCATCCTTCTGGGTGAGAGAACCAAGAGGAGGTGGCCCCCAATGCGTGTTTTTGGTTTGCCGAAAGCATT
>JBBIPI010000002.1:0-30015 GCA_037442985.1 Clostridiales bacterium | reverse complement strand
CTGGTCCGCTTCCGGATGGGGAAGGCCTGGCCGCGCATCTCGGGGCGGATCCGCTTGGCGGCCGGGCCCTCGTCGACGTACGCGGTGGCGATGTAGAGGCGGCTCTCGTCCATCTCGTAGTTGTGGGCGGCGTTGGCCATCGCCGAGCGGATCACCTTCTCGACGATCCGCGAGGCCCGCCGGGGGATGAACCGCAGCAGAGCGAGCGCCTCCTGAACCGGCTTGCCCCGCACCACGTCCACCACCGCCCGCACCTTGCGGGGGGTGATGCGCACGTAGCGGGCATGCGCCTTGGCCTCCCTGACCGCGCTCTCCATCGCTTGACCCTCCGTCACTTCAAGGCCGTGGACCGCTCGGTGCGGCCGCCGTGACCGCGGAACGTGCGCGTGGGGGCGAACTCGCCGAGCTTGTGTCCCACCATCTCCTCGGTGATGTAGACGGGCACGTGCTTCCGCCCGTCATGCACGGCAATGGTGTGGCCGACCATCTCCGGGACGATGGTGCTCCGGCGCGACCAGGTCCGGATCACGCGCCTCTCCCCCGTCCTGTTCATGGCCGTCACCTTGGCCAGCAGCTTCGGGTCCACGTACGGACCCTTCTTCAGAGAACGGCCCATCCTGCCTCACCCGTTACGCCGCTTGACGATGTATCTGTCAGACGGCTTCTTTTTCTTGCGCGTCTTGACGCCCAGGGCCGGCTTGCCCCAGGGGGTCGACGGATGCGGCCGACCGATGGGGGCACGCCCTTCGCCGCCCCCGTGCGGGTGGTCGACCGGGTTCATGGCGGAGCCGCGCACCGCGGGCCGCCAGCCCAGCCAGCGGCTGCGCCCGGCCTTGCCCAGCACCACGTTCTCGTGGTCGACGTTGCCCACCTGGCCGATGGTCGCCTTGCAGTCCAGGCGCACCAGGCGCACCTCCCCTGACGGCAGGCGGACGTGGGCGTAGTCGCCCTCCTTGGCGACGAGCTGCGCCTCGGTGCCGGCGGCGCGGGCCAGCTGCCCGCCCTTGCCCGGCTGCAGCTCGATGTTGTGGATGATGGTGCCGGTCGGGATGCGCCGGAGCGGCAGGGCGTTGCCCGGCTTGATGTCGGCGTCCTCGCCCGAGATCACCTGGTCGCCCACCTTGAGCCCCACCGGGGCCAGGATGTAGCGCTTCTCCCCGTCCGCATAATGGAGGAGGGCGATGTGCGCCGAGCGGTTGGGGTCGTACTCAAGGGACACCACACGCGCGGGAACGCCGTCCTTGTCCCGGCGGAAGTCCACGACGCGGTAGGCCCGCTTGTGGCCGCCACCCCGGTGGCGCACGGTGATCCGCCCCAGGTTGTTCCGCCCCGCCTTTTTGGTGAGCGGCTCCACCAGGGACTTCTCGGGTTCCTCCGCCGTCAGGACGCTCCGATCGATGACCGTCATCTGGCGCCTGCCTGGGGAGGTCGGCTTGAACTTCTTGATGGCCATCCTCCTCGCCCTCCTCCGGCCCGCTCAGCGCAGGCCCTCGAAGAACTCGATCCGCTGGCCCTCTTCGAGGGTCACGACCGCCTTCTTCCAGTCCGGACGCCGGCCGCGGAAGGCCCCCACGCGCCGCTCCTTGCCCCGCACGGTCACGGTGTTCACCTTCTTCACCTTGACCTTGAACAGGGCCTCGACGGCCTGGCGGATCTGGGTCTTGTTGGCGTCCGGATGCACGGCGAAGGTGTACTTCCCCTCCGCCGTCTTCTTCATGCTCTCCTCGGTCACCACCGGGCGCCGGATCACCTCGCGCGGGTTCACCGGCCGAGCACCTCCTGGAGCTTCTCCACCGCCTGGCGGGTGATCACCAGGCCCTCGTGGTTCAGCACGTCGTAGGCGTTGAGGTCGGTGGCGGGCAGCGCCTGCACCCCCGGGAGGTTGCGCGCCGACTTGTAGACGTTCTCGTCGGGCGCCGCCGTGACCACCAGCGCCTTGCGCCCCTCCAGCCGGAGGTTGGAGAGCACCGCCAGGAGCTCGCGCGTGCGCGGCCGCTCGAAGGAGAGCCCGTCGAGCACCCGGATCGTCCCCTCCGCCACCTTCGACGAGAGGGCTCCCTTGAGCGCCAGCCGCCGTGCCTTGCGCGGCAAGCCGAGGCGGTAGTCCCGCGGTTGCGGGCCGAAGACGACGCCGCCGCCCCGCCAGTGAGGGGCGCGGATGCTGCCCTGGCGGGCGCGCCCCGTGCCCTTCTGCCGCCACGGCTTCCGGCCGCCGCCGCTCACCTCGGCGCGCGTCTTGGTGGCCGCCGTGCCCACGCGCTCGTTGGCCAGGCGGGTCACGACCGCCTGGTGGAGCAGGGCGGGATTCACCTGCACCCCGAAGACGTCGTCCGCCAGCTGCACCTCGCCCACCACTTCTCCCGCCATGTTGTAGAGCGACACCACGGGCACGGCCATCACTTCCTCGACGCCCGGATCATGAGGCAGGCGCCCCGCACCCCGGGGACCGAACCCTTGATCAGGAGCACGTTGCGCTCGGGATCGACCCGCACCAGCTCCAGCCCCTGGACGGTGACCCGGTCGCCGCCCAGCCGCCCGGGCATCCCCTTGCCCTTGAAGACCCGGGCCGGGAAGGTGGACGCGCCGAGGGAGCCGACGCGGCGGTGGTACTTGGAGCCGTGGCTCATGGGGCCGCGCCGCTGGTGATGCCGCTTGATGACGCCGGCGAAGCCGCGGCCCCTGCTGATGCCGGTCACGTCCACCCGCTCGCCCGGGGCGAAGACGTCCACCCGGATCTCCTGTCCGACCTGGTAGGCATCCGGATCGTCCACGCGGAACTCGCGCAGGATCCGGCGCGGCGCGACCCCCGCCTTGCGGAAGTGGCCGCGCAGCGGGCGGGTCAGCCGCTGTTCCTTGACCTCCCCGAACCCGACCTGGATGGCGTCGTAGCCGTCCCGCGCGCGCGTCTTCTTCTGCACCACGACGCAGGGGCCCGCCTCGACCACGGTCACCGGCAGCAGCCGCCCCCGGTCGTCGAACACCTGGGTCATGCCCAATTTCCTGCCCAGAATCGCCTTGACCATCGTCGCCCTCTCCCCGCTCGCCTGCGGGATCACAGCTTGATCTCGATGTCCACCCCGGCCGGCATGTCCAGGCGCATCAGCGCGTCCACCGTCCTGGGCGTCGGATCGATGATGTCTATCAGCCGCTTGTGGGTGCGCATCTCGAACTGCTCCCGGATGTCCTTCTCGCCGTTCGGGGCCGTGAGGACGGTGTAGACGTGCCTCTCGGTGGGCAGGGGCACCGGGCCCGAGACCCTGGCTCCCGTCCTCCGCGCCGTCTCGACGATCCGGACGGCGGACTGGTCGAGCACCCCGTGATCGAACGCCCGCAGGCGGATGCGGATCCTTTGCCTGATGGCCATAGGACAGCCTCCTCCCCTGGCCGCGCCGGACGCGGCCGCCGCCTAGTCGCGAATGGCCGTGACCACCCCGGCGCCGACCGTCCGGCCGCCCTCGCGGATGGCGAAGCGCAGCCCTTCCTCGATGGCGATGGGATCGATCAGGTCGACGTCCATGCGGACGTTGTCGCCGGGCATCACCATCTCGACTCCCTCAGGCAGCTTGATGGTGCCGGTCACGTCGGTGGTGCGGAAATAGAACTGCGGCTTGTAGCCGTTGAAGAAGGGCGTGTGCCGGCCCCCCTCTTCCTTGGTCAGGATGTAGACCTCGGCCGTGAACTGCTTGTGCGGCTTGATGGAACCCGGCTTGGCCAGCACCTGGCCGCGCTCCACGTCGTCCTTGTCGATGCCGCGCAGCAGGCAGCCGATGTTGTCGCCGGCCACCGCCTCGTCCAGCACCTTGCGGAACATCTCGACCCCCGTCACCACCGTCTTACGCGGCGTGTCGGAGAAGCCGACGATCTCCACCTCGTCGCCCACCTTCACCCGGCCGCGCTCGACGCGCCCGGTCACGACGGTGCCGCGCCCGGTGATGGAGAAGACGTCCTCCACGGGCATCAGGAACGGCTTGTCGGCGTCACGCACCGGCGTCGGGATGTAGTTGTCGACGGCGTCCATGAGCTCCAGGATCTTGCCGCACCACTGGCACTCCCGCGTGCCGCAGCCGCACTCCAGGGCCTTGAGCGCCGAGCCGCGCACCACCGGGATCTCGTCGCCGGGGAACTCGTACTTGGACAGCAGCTCGCGCACCTCGAGCTCCACCAGGTCCAGGAGCTCGGGGTCGTCCACCATGTCCACCTTGTTCATGAACACGACCATCGCCGGCACGCCCACCTGGCGGGCGAGCAGGATGTGCTCGCGCGTCTGGGGCATGGGCCCGTCGGCCGCCGAGACGACCAGGATGGCGCCGTCCATCTGGGCCGCGCCCGTGATCATGTTCTTCACGTAGTCGGCGTGGCCCGGGCAGTCGACGTGCGCGTAGTGGCGCTTCTCCGTCTCGTACTCGACGTGGGCCGTGTTGATGGTGATGCCGCGCTCCTTCTCCTCGGGCGCCTTGTCGATCTGGTCGTAGGCCATGAAGCTGGCCTTGCCCTGCTTCGACAGGACGAGAGTGATGGCCGAAGTCAGGGTGGTCTTGCCGTGGTCCACGTGACCGATGGTGCCCACGTTGACGTGGGGCTTGGTACGCTCGAACTTCTGCTTCGCCATGGGCTATCCGTCCCTCCTCAACGCCTGGCCGCGACCCGGCCCTGCGCCTTGCTGACGATCTCCTCCGCGACGCTGCGCGGAACCTCCTCGTAATGGTCAAACTGCATGGTGTACGTGCCCCGCCCCTGGGTCATAGACCGCAGGTCGGTGGCGTAGCCGAACATCTCCGCGAGGGGCACGAACGCCTGGATGACGCGGGAGTTGCCCCGCAAGTCCATCCCCTCGATGCGGCCCCGCCGGGACTGCAGGTCTCCCATCACCGCCCCGTTGAACTCCTCCGGCACCACCACCTCCACCTTCATGATCGGCTCCAGCAGCACCGGGTTGGCCCGCTGCATGCCGTCCTTGAAGGCCATGGAGCTGGCGATCTTGAAGGCCATCTCGGAGGAGTCCACCTCGTGGTACGAGCCGTCGTAGAGGGTGACGCGGACGTCCACCACCGGATAGCCCGCCACCACGCCGGACTCCATGGCTTCCCGCACCCCCGCCTCGACCGCGGGGATGTACTCCTTGGGGACCACGCCACCTACGATCTTGTTGACGAATTCGAAACCCTTGCCCGGCTCTAGGGGTTCCAGTTCCAGCCACACGTGGCCGTACTGGCCGCGCCCGCCCGTCTGGCGGATGTACTTCCCCTCCGCCTTGACGGCGCTGCGCAGCGTCTCCCGGTACGCCACCTGCGGCTTGCCCACGTTGGCCTGGACCTTGAACTCCCGCATGAGGCGGTCGACGATGATCTCCAGGTGGAGCTCCCCCATGCCGGAGATGATCGTCTGCCCCGTCTCGGGATCGGTGTGGACGCGGAAGGTGGGATCCTCCTCCGACAGGCGCGACAGGGCTTCGGACATCTTGTCCTGATCCGCCTGCGTCTTGGGCTCGATGGCCACCGAGATGACCGGCTCGGGGAACTGCATGGCCTCCAGCACGATGGGCCGGTCCTCGGCGCAGAGGGTGTCGCCGGTGGTGGTGTCCTTGAGGCCCACGGCGGCGACGATGTCCCCGGTGCGCGCCTCCTGGATCTCCTGCCGGTGGTTGGCGTGCATCTGCAGCAGGCGGCCGATGCGCTCCCGCCTCCCCTTCCGGGGGTTGTACACGTACGTCCCGCTCTTGAGGACGCCGGAGTAGACCCGCAGGTAGCAGAGCTTGCCCACGAAGGGGTCGCTCATGATCTTGAAGGCCAGGGCGGAGAAGGCCTCGTCGTCGGAGACCTGCCGCTCCACCGGTTCGCCCGTCTCCGGATCGGTGCCCCGCGCCGGGGGAACGTCCAGGGGCGACGGCAGGTAGTTGACGACCGCGTCCAGCAGGGGCTGGACCCCCTTGTTCCTGTAGGCGCTGCCGCAGAGCATGGGCACCAGCTGCAGGGTGAGCGTCCCCTTGCGCAGACCCCGCCGGATCTCCTCCTCCGTCAGCTCCTCGCCCTCGAGGTACTTGACCATGAGCTCCTCGTCGACCTCGGCCACCGCTTCCAGGAGCTTGTCGCGGTACTCGGCCGCCAGGTCGGCCAGGTCCGCCGGGATCTCGTCCTCCTCGATGCGCGTGCCCAGTTCGTCCGTCCAATACAGGGCCTTCCTGGAGACCAGGTCCACCACGCCCCGGAAGGAGTCCTCCGCTCCGATGGGGAGCTGGACGGGCACCGGACGCGCCCCCAGCCGCTCCTGGATCTGACGGTAGACCCGGAAGAAGTCGGCCCCGATGATGTCCATCTTGTTCACGAACGCCAAGCGGGGGACGCGGTAGCGGTCGGCCTGGCGCCAGACCGTCTCGGACTGGGGCTCCACGCCGCCCTTGGCGCAGAAAATGGCGATCACGCCGTCCAGCACGCGCAGCGACCGCTCCACCTCGACGGTGAAGTCCACGTGGCCGGGCGTGTCGATGATGTTGATCCGGTGATCCTTCCAGAAGCAGGTCGTGGCCGCGGAGGTGATGGTGATCCCGCGCTCCTGTTCCTGGACCATCCAGTCCATGGTGGCGGCACCCTCGTGCACCTCGCCCATCTTGTGCACCCTGCCGGTGTAGAACAGGATGCGCTCGGTGGTAGTCGTCTTCCCGGCGTCGATGTGCGCCGAGATCCCGATGTTGCGCACCCGTTCCAGAGGAAAGTCGCGAGCCACGGTCTCACCCCCTCCTTCCCGCTGCCCCCGGACCGCCGCTACCAGCGGTAGTGGGCGAAGGCCCGGTTGGCCTCAGCCATCCTGTGGGTTTCCTCGCGGCGCCGCACCGCGCCGCCGGTGTTGTTGGCCGCGTCCATCAGTTCCCCCGCCAGCCGCTCGACCATCGTCCGCTCGGGCCGCTCCCGCGCCGCCTGGACGATCCAGCGCAGCGCGATGCTGAGCCTCCGCTCGGGGCGAACCTCGATGGGCACCTGGTACGTCGCGCCCCCGACCCGCCGCGGGCGCACCTCGAGCAGCGGCATGGCGTTGCGCACCGCCGTCTCCAGCACCTCGCGCGGATCGCGCCGGAGCCGCTCCTCGATGCGCGCGAAGGCGCCGTACACGATGCGCTGGGCAAGGCTCTTCTTGCCGTCCTTCATCACCCTGTTGATCAGGCGCGCCGCCAGCTCGCTCCCGTAGACCGGGTCCGGCGGGATCACGCGCCTGGGCGCGCGACCTCTCCTCGCCATCGGCTCAGCCCCCAGTCATCACTTCTTGGGCCGCTTGGCCCCGTACTTGGACCGTCCCTGCCGGCGCTTGTCGACGCCGGCGGCGTCCAGGGTGCCGCGGACCACATGGTAACGCACACCCGGCAGGTCCTTCACGCGGCCGCCGCGCACCAGCACGACGGAGTGCTCCTGCAGGTTGTGCCCTTCGCCGGGGATGTAGGCCGTGACCTCCACCCCGTTGCTCAGCCGGACGCGCGCCACCTTACGCAGGGCCGAGTTCGGCTTCTTGGGCGTCTGCGTGCGCACCTGGACGCAGACCCCCCGCTTCTGCGGGTTGCCCTGCAGGGCAGGCGCCTTGCTCTTCTCCGCCACGTCCTTCCGCCCGAGGCGGACCAGCTGGTTGATGGTCGGCATGACGTCAAACCCTCCAAGCTGTCGCGCTTACCGACTTCGGCCCCCGGCTGCCGGGAGCCGACCCGACAACCGGCCCGAGCGTTCAGGTGGCCTGGAGAAGGCCCCGGCCTTCTCCGGGCCACCATGCGCATCCTCTCCAGGTGCGGCGCTCCCGTCCCGCACCCCCAGCCGCCTAGGCGGACGGCTACGCGCCTCCTGACCCCCCAACCGAGGCGCGGGACTAGCCCTTCAGGATCGCCGCCGTCGCGGTGCCGACCTCGATGCCGCAGGCCTTGCCGAGAGCCTTCATCTCGTCGACCCAGACGACCTCGACACCGCGCTCCTGGCACATCCGCACCACTGGCCCGGTGACGCGCTCCTCGGCGTCGCGGGCCACGAACACGACCTCAACTTGACCTTTTTGTATTGCCCTGGTCGTTTGCCGTGTCCCTACGGTGCGGGCCGCTGCCCTGCGAATGCGTTCGTATTGCAACGCCGGCCCTCCTTCACGCGAAATCATCAGGCCAACTTCGCAAAGGCGCCTCTAGAATAGCACCCGCGCTCAACCGTGTCAACAAACGGCGGACGCGTCCTGCGGTCCCTCCGCCGCCGGCGCCGCCTCTTCCTGGCCCTCGACGGTGATGCGGATCTGCCGGTAGCGGGACATCCCCGTGCCGGCCGGGATCAGCTTGCCGATGATGACGTTTTCCTTGAGCCCGAGCAGCGGGTCGCGCTTGCCCTTGATGGCGGCGTCCGTGAGCACCCGCGTCGTCTCCTGGAAGGAGGCGGCGGAGAGGAAGGAGTCGGTGGCCAGGGCGGCCTTGGTGATCCCGAGCAGCACCGGCTTCGCCTCGGCCGGCCTGAGGCCGGCCGCCACCGCTTGGGCGTTGGCCTCCTCCAGCTCGAAGGCGTCGATGAGCCCGCCGGGCAGCAACTCCGTGTCCCCGGCGTCCTCCACCTTCACCTTCCGCAGCATCTGGCGGATGATGACCTCGATGTGCTTGTCGTTGATCTCCACGCCCTGCATCCGGTAGACCCGCTGGACCTCCTGCAGCAGGTACAGCTGCACCGCCCGCACGCCCCGGATGCGCAGGATGTCGTGGGGATTGATCGGGCCCTCCGTCAGCTCGTCACCGATCTCCACCCGGTCGCCGTCCCTGACCCGGACGCGGGCGCCGAAGGGCACCGGGTAGACGTCGACCTCCCCGTCGTCGCGGGTAACCCGCACCTCGCGCCGCCCCTTGTTCTCCACGATGGAGACCGTGCCCGGGTTCTCCACCATGACCGCCTGCCCCTTGGGCCGGCGCGCCTCGAAGAGCTCCTCGACCCGGGGCAGGCCCTGGGTGATGTCCTCGCCGGCCACCCCGCCCAGGTGGAAGGTGCGCATGGTCAGCTGGGTCCCGGGCTCGCCGATGGACTGGGCGGCGATGATGCCCACCGCCTCGCCCACGTCCACCAGCTGGCCGGTGGCCAGGTTGCGGCCGTAGCAGCGCGAGCACACCCCGTAGCGGCTGCGGCAGGTGAGCACCGAGCGGATGGTGGCCGAGCGCACGCCGGCCTCTTCCATGGCGCGCACCTTCTCCTCGGTGATCTCCTCCCCCGTGGCCACGATGGTCTCGCCCGTGCGCGGGTCCACGACCGGAGCGGCGGCGATCCGCCCGAGCACCCGGTCGGCCAGGGACTCGATCAGCTCGTTGCCGTCGCGGATCTCCTCCACGGTGATCCCCTCGGTGGTGCCGCAGTCCTCCTCGCGCACGATCACGTCCTGGGCCACGTCCACCAGGCGCCGCGTGAGGTAGCCCGAGTCGGCGGTGCGCAGCGCCGTGTCGGCCAGCCCCTTGCGGGCGCCGTGGGTGGAGGTGAAGTACTCCAGCACGGTGAGCCCCTCGCGGAAGTTGGCCTTGACCGGGATCTCGATGGTGCGCCCGCTCGGGTCGGCCATGAGCCCGCGCATGCAGGCCAGCTGCGAGAGCTGGTTGATGTTGCCGCGCGCCCCGGAGATGGCCATCATGTAGACCGGGTTGAAGCGGTCCAGCCTCTGGAGCATGAGCTGGGTCAGCTCGTCCTTCGTCTGCGTCCAGACCTCGATGACCTTCTGGTGCCGCTCCTCGTCGCTGAGCAGGCCGCGCCGATACTGGTCCTCGATCTCCATCACCTCGGCGCTCGCCCGGGCGATGAGCTCCGGCTTCTCCGCCGGGACATAGATGTCCGTGATGCCGATGGTGGCACCGGCCTGGGTGGCGTACCGGAAGCCCAGCTCCTTGATCTCGTCGAGCATGCGCGTCGTGGCAGCCGTCCCCAGGCGCTGGAAGCACCGGCTCACGATCTTCCCCAGCATCTTCTTGTCTATGACCTCGTTGATGAAGGGCTCCTCGCCTTCGGCGAACAGGCCGCGCGGCAGCTTCTCGTTGAAGATCACGCGGCCGAGGGTGGTGCGCAGGCGCCGGCCGTCGATCCGCACGGTGATGTCGGCGTGCAGATCCAGCTCTCCGTGGGCGTAAGCCAGGAGCGCCTCGTCGGCCGACGAGAAGACGCGCCCCTCCCCCTTGGCCCCCGGGCGGGGGAGGGTGAGGTAGTAGCAGCCGAGGACCATGTCCTGGGTCGGGGTGACGACGGGCGAGCCGTCCTTGGGGTTGAGGATGTTGTTGGCCGCCATCATGAGGATGCGCGCCTCCGCCTGGGCCTCGGCCGACAGGGGCACGTGCACGGCCATCTGGTCGCCGTCGAAGTCGGCGTTGTACGCCGTGCACACCAGCGGATGGATCTGGATGGCGCGCCCCTCCACCAGCACCGGCTCGAAGGCCTGGATCCCCAGGCGGTGCAGGGTGGGCGCCCGGTTGAGGAGCACCGGGTGCTCCTTGATGACCTCCTCCAGGACGTCCCACACCTCGTCGCGCATCCGCTCGACCATGCGCTTGGCGCTCTTGATGTTGTGGGCGAAGCCGAGCTCCACCAGCCGCTTCATCACGAACGGCTTGAACAGCTCCAGCGCCATCTCCTTGGGCAGGCCGCACTGGTGCATCTTGAGCGTCGGCCCCACCACGATGACCGAGCGGCCGGAGTAGTCGACGCGCTTGCCGAGCAGGTTCTGGCGGAAGCGGCCCTGCTTGCCCTTGAGCATCTCGCTCAGGGACTTCAGGGGGCGGTTGCCCGGCCCGACCACCGGCCGGCCGCGGCGGCCGTTGTCGATGAGGGCGTCCACCGCCTCCTGGAGCATGCGCTTCTCGTTGCGCACGATGATGTCGGGGGCGCCCAGGTCGAGCAGGCGCTTGAGGCGGTTGTTGCGGTTGATCACCCGCCGGTACAGGTCGTTCAGGTCCGAGGTGGCGAAGCGGCCGCCGTCGAGCTGGACCATGGGGCGCAGCTCGGGCGGGATCACGGGGAGCACCTCGAGGATCATCCACTCGGGGCGGTTGCCCGACTTCCGGAACGCCTCCACCACCTCCAGCCGGCGGACGGCGCGCATGCGCCGCTGCCCGGTGGAGGTGCGGATCTCCTCGCGCAGCTCCTCGGCCAGCTCGTCCAGGTCGATGCGCTCCAGGAGCTCCCTGATCGCCTCGGCGCCCATGCCGGCGCGGAACAGGTTGCCGTACTTCTCGCGGTACTCCCGGTACTCGTTCTCCGTCAGGATCTGCTTCTCCATGAGGGCCGTCTCGCCCGGGTCGATGACCACATAAGCGGCGAAGTAGAGCACCCTCTCCAGGGCCCGCGGCGACATGTCCAGGAGCAGGCCCATCCGGCTCGGGATGCCCTTGAAGAACCAGATGTGGGAGACCGGAGCCGCCAGCTCGATGTGGCCCATCCGCTCGCGGCGCACCTTGGCGCGGGTGACCTCCACCCCGCACCGGTCGCAGACGATCCCCTTGTAGCGCACGCGGCGGTACTTGCCGCAGTGGCACTCCCAGTCCCGCGTCGGGCCGAAGACCTTCTCGCAGAAGAGCCCGTCGCGCTCCGGCTTGAGGGTTCGGTAGTTGATCGTCTCCGGCTTCTTGACCTCGCCGTGGGACCACTCGCGGATCTTCTCCGGCGAGGCGATGCCGATGCGCAGGGAGTCGAAGTTGTTCAGGTCGCTCCCCAGGTTGTCGGAGGCGTCCATGCCGTACCGGTCCACTTCCCTCACCTAGCACCCGCTCCCATTCAGACGGTCTGCTCCTCTTCCTCGCTCTCGCTCAGGCCGAAGTCCTCCACCTCGAGCGGCTCCTCCTCGGCCTCTTCCTCCGCCCGCTCCTCCTCGGGCTGCGGCGCCGGGACCTCGCCCAAGTCGAGCTCCAACTCGTGGGCCAGTTCGGCCACGTCCTCCTCGGCCTCGCGGATCTCGATCTCCTCCGCGTCCTCGGAGAGGATCTTGACGTCCAGCCCCAGGCTCTGCATCTCCTTGATCAGCACCTTGAACGACTCGGGCACGCCCGGCTCGGGGATGTTCTCCCCCTTCACGATCGCCTCGTAGGTCTTGACCCGGCCCACCACGTCGTCCGACTTGACCGTCAGCAGCTCCTGCAACGTGTAAGCCGAGCCGTAGGCCTCGAGGGCCCAGACCTCCATCTCCCCGAAGCGCTGCCCGCCGAACTGGGCCTTGCCGCCCAGCGGCTGCTGGGTGACCAGGGAGTAGGGGCCGGTGGAGCGGGCGTGCATCTTGTCGTCCACCAGGTGGGCGAGCTTGAGCATGTACATGTACCCGACCGTCACCGGGTTGTCGAAAGGCTCGCCCGTCCGCCCGTCGTACAGGATCGTCTTCCCGTCCGGGGGCAGCCCCGCCTCGCGCAGGACGGCGGTGATGTCCTCCTCCCTGGCGCCGTCGAAGACGGGCGAGCTGACCCAGATCCCCAGGGCGCGCGCGGCCCAGCCCAGGTGCGTCTCCAGCACCTGGCCCAGGTTCATGCGCGAGGGCACGCCCAGCGGGTTGAGGACGATGTCCACGGGGGTGCCGTCGGGCAGGAAGGGCATGTCCTCCACGGGGAGGATCTTGGCGATGACGCCCTTGTTGCCATGCCGGCCGGCCATCTTGTCGCCCACGGAGATCTTGCGCTTCTGGGCCACGTAGACCCGGATGAGCTGGTTCACCCCGGGGGTCAGCTCGTCGCCCGCCTCGCGCGAGAAGACCTTGACGTCGACGACGATGCCGGACTCGCCGTGGGGCACCCGCAGGGAGGTGTCACGCACCTCGCGGGCCTTCTCGCCGAAGATGGCGCGCAGCAGCCGCTCCTCGGCCGTCAGCTCCGTCTCGCCCTTGGGCGTCACCTTGCCGACCAGGATGTCGCCGGGACGCACCTCGGCGCCCACGCGGATGATGCCCCGGTCGTCCAGGTCCTTGAGCGCCTCGTCGCCCACGTTGGGGATGTCCCGGGTGATCTCCTCGGGGCCGAGCTTGGTGTCGCGCGCCTCGCACTCGTGCTCCTCGATGTGGATGGAGGTGTAGACGTCCTCCTGCACCAGGCGCTCGCTGATGAGGATGGCGTCCTCGTAGTTGTAGCCCTCCCAGGGCATGAAGGCGACCAGCACGTTCCGGCCCAGGGCCAGCTCGCCGTGATCGGTGCAGGGGCCGTCGGCGATGACGTCCCCGGCCTCGACCCGGTCGCCCTTGCGCACCAGGCTCCGCTGGTTGAAGCACGTCCCCTGGTTGGAGCGCTGGAACTTCATGAGCCGGTAGGTGTCCAGCTCCCCGTCGTCGGTGCGGACGATCACCTCGTTGGCCGTGACCCGCTCCACGTACCCCGGACGGCGCGCCAGCACCACCACCCCCGAGTCGGCCGCCACGCGGAACTCGATCCCGGTGCCCACCAGGGGCGCCTCGGTGCGGATGAGGGGCACCGCCTGGCGCTGCATGTTGGCGCCCATGAGGGCGCGGTTGGCGTCGTCGTTCTCCAGGAAGGGGATGAGGGCCGTCGCCACGGAGACGACCTGCTTGGGCGAGACGTCGATGTAGTCCACCTGGTCCGCCGGCACCAGGCGGATGTCGTGCCGGTAGCGGCAGGTGACCAGCTTCTCGACGAACTCGCCCTTCTCGTTCACCGGCTCGTTGGCCTGGGCGATGACGCACTCGTCCTCCTCGTCCGCCGTCAGATAGACGATCTCGTCGGTGACCCGCCCCTTCTCCACCCGCCGGTACGGGGTCTCGATGAAGCCGTACTCGTTCACCCGGGCGTAGGTGCTGAGCGCCCCGATGAGGCCGATGTTGGGGCCCTCCGGCGTCTCGATGGGGCACATGCGCCCGTAGTGGGAGTGGTGCACGTCGCGGACGTCGAAGCCGGCCCGCTCGCGCGACAGGCCGCCAGGACCGAGGGCGCTCAGGCGGCGCTTGTGGGTGAGCTCGGAGAGGGGGTTGGTCTGGTCCATGAACTGGGAAAGCTGGCTCGACCCGAAGAACTCCTTGATGGCCGCCACGACGGTGCGGATGTTGATGAGGTTCTGGGGGGCCACCTGGTCGGTGTCCTGGATGGTCATGCGCTCGCGGATGACCCGCTCCATGCGCGCCAGCCCGATGCGGAACTGGTTCTGGAGCAGCTCGCCGACGGAGCGCAGCCGCCTGTTCCCCAGGTGGTCGATGTCGTCGACGCTGCCGATCCCGTGGAACAGGTTGAACATATAGTTCACGATGGCGACGACGTCCTCCCGCGTCAGCGTGCGCACGTCGGTGCCCGGGGCGCCGTTGCCGACGACGACCACTTCCTTGCCGTCCTCGGCGCGCACCACCGCCCGCGTCACCCCGGCCCGCGCCACCTGCTCGGCGCGCGCCCGGTCCAGGCGCGTCCCGGCCGGGACGAGCACCTCCCCGGTCTCCGGGTGGGCGATGGGCGCCGCGGCCACGGCGCCGATGAGGCGCGAGCGCAGCGAGAGCTTCTTGTTGAGCTTGTACCTCCCCACGGGCGCCAGGTCGTAGCGCCGGGGCTCGAAGAAGAGGCCGTCCAGGAGGGCGCGGGCGCTCTCCTCGGTGGGCGGCTCGCCCGGCCGCAGCCGCTTATAGATCTCCAGGAGCGCGGCCCGGGCGCTATCCGTCCCGTCCTTGTCCAGGGTCGCCCGCACGTACTCGGTATCCCCCAGGAGGTCGAGCAGGTGAGCGTCGGTCTCGTAGCCCAGCGCCCGGAGCAAGACGGTGACGGGCAGTTTGCGCGTGCGGTCGATGCGGACGTAGACCACGCCCAGCGGGTCCGACTCGAACTCCAGCCACGCGCCCCGGTTGGGGATCACCGTGGCGGTGAGGATGCGGTTGCCGTTGGCGTCCCGGTCCTCGGAGTAGTAGACGCCCGGCGAGCGGACGAGCTGGCTCACGACCACGCGCTCGGCCCCGTTGATGATGAACGTCCCCCGCTCCGTCATCAGGGGGAAGTCCCCCAGGAAGACCTCCTGCTCCTTGACCTCGCCCGTGTCCCGATTGATGAGCCGGACCTTCACCCTGAGGGGCGCGGCGTAGGTGACGTCGCGCTCCTTGCACTCCTCCACCGACCATTTCGGCTCACCCAGGGAGTAGTCGACGAACTCCAGCACCAGGCTGCCGGCGAAATCCTGGATGGGCGAGATCTCCTCGAAGAGCTGGTACAACCCCTCCTTGAGGAACCACTCGTAAGATTTTCGCTGCACTTCCACCAGGTTGGGGAGATCCAGGACCTCGCGGATGCGGCCGAAGTTCCGCCGTTCTCTCCTGGCCACGCGCCGTGCGCCGGTCAACCACCTTCACTCCTCTCGAGAGACTGAACGGGGCGAGGAATACGGCAAACAACTATAGTAGCAAACACGCCTCAAGGCATCAAGGGCGCCCTCAACCGTCCTCGTCCGGGAGCCACTCGGCCTCAGCGGGCGGCCGCGGCCAGCGGAACGCCCAGCGCAGCAGGACCGGAGTCACCAGGGTCGTCACCAGCGTCATGAGGACCATGACCGAGAACACGTCCGACCCGATGACGCCCCGCTCCAGCCCGATGCTGGAGATGATGAGCGCCACTTCCCCTCGCGACACCATGCCCACGCCGAAGCGGAGGGACTCGGCGGTGGTGTAACCCGCCAGGCGGGCGCCTCCTCCGCAACCGACCACCTTCGTCGCCACCGCCACCAGCGAGACGAGGACCGCGAAGGCCAGCCCCCTCTCCACCTCCCTGGCGTTCGCCTCCAGCCCGATGCTGGCCAGGAAGACGGGCACGAAGAGGGCATAGGCGAACACCTTCAGCCTCTCCTCGACGAACTCGCGGTAGGTCGTGCGCCCGAGCAGCAGCCCGGCCGCGTAGGCGCCGGTGATGGCCGCCACGCCCCCCACCGCCTCGGCCGCCCAGGCGTACAGGAACAGCGCCACCAGGGCGAAGGTGAACAGCCCCTGCTGGGCCGGGAAGCCGGCCGACCAGCGCGCCAGCCGCTCGAAGAAGCGGCCCGTGATCAGCACCACGAGGAAGAAGGCCGCCATCTTCCCCAGCACCGCGAGCACGGAGGTCCAGGCGCCTGCGCCGGCCGCCGCCTGCGCGCCCCCCAGGGCGACCACCAGGGACAGCACCAGCACGCCCAGGACGTCGTCGATGACCGCCGCCGCCAGGATGGTCATCCCCTCCCGGCTCTGCAGCCGCCCCAGCTCCAGGAGGGTTTGCACCGAGATGCTCACGCTCGTGGCGGTGAGCACGGTGCCGATGAACACGCTCTCGAAGGCCGGGTACCCGAACGCCGCCGCCAGCCCCCAGCCGCCCAGGAAGGGGAGGAGCACCCCTCCTGTCCCGCCTACCAGGGCCGCCTTGCCTACCCGGCGCATCTGCTCCAGGTCGGTCTCCAGCCCGGCCAGGAACATGAGCAGCAGCACGCCCAGCTCCGCGACGTCCTTGAGGGAACGGTGCAGTTCCGGGTCGGGGAAGACCGGCCAGTGCAGGATGTCGAGAAAGGTCGGCCCGAGCAGGAGGCCGGCCAGCAACTCGCCGAACACGGCCGGCTGCCGGAGGCGGACGCTCAGGAGGCCGAAGGCCTTCACGACGACGACGACCGCGGAAAGGAGGAGCAGGAGCTGAAGGAAGTGGCTCACGTTCCGCCTAGCCGCCGCGGCCCGACCGCGTCAGCAGCTCTCTGGTCTCCAGGTAGCGTTCCAGCTTGCGCTTGACCCGCTGCAGGGCGTTGTCGATGGACTTGATGTGCCGGTTGAGGCTCTCCGCGATCTCCTGGTACGACTTGCCGTCGAGGTACGCCACCAGGACCCGCCACTCCAGGTCGCTCAGGAGCTCGCCCATCTTCTGCTCGATGGCCCCGAACTCCTCGCGGCTGATGACCAGCTCCTCCGGGTCGCTCACCTTGCTGCCGGAGATCACGTCCATCAGCGTGCGGTCCGAGTCCTCTTCGTAGATCGGCTTGTTCAACGATATGTAGGAATTGAGCGGGATATGCTTCTGCCGCGTGGCCGTCTTGATGGCGGTGATGATCTGCCTCGTGATGCAGAGCTCGGCGAAGGCGCGGAAGGAGGACAGCTTGTCGTTGCGGAAGTCCCGGATGGCCTTGTACAGGCCGATCATGCCCTCCTGGATGATGTCCTCACGGTCCGCGCCGATGAGGAAGTAGGACCGGGCCTTGGCCCGGACGAAGTTCTTGTACTTGGCGATCAGGTATTCCAGCGCCAGGTTGTCGCCGGTGCGCGCCAGCTCGACGAGTTGCTCGTCCATCAGGTTCTGGAAGGCTTGAGGCCAGAGGGGAACCTGAGGATTCACGCTCACTCGGCAGCGCCTCCTCGCTCGGCCGGCCGGCCCTGAGGCAGAGACTGCGCTCTTTGTCGTAGAAAATCACAATAAAGGCGCTACATCAAGCGCATCCGGAAAAATGCACACGGCAATTATAACTATCACTTCGAAAAGCAGTCAACCCTGTCGTTGGCGCTGCGCCTCGAACAGGATGATCGCCGCCGCCACGGCGACGTTGAGCGACGCCACCCGTCCGCGCATGGGGATCCGGACGAGGAAGTCGCAGCGCTCGCGCACCAGCCGCGGGATGCCCCTCCCCTCGCTCCCCACCACCACCGCCAGGGGGCCGCGCAGGTCGGCCTCGTAGTAGAGCCGCTCCCCGCGCGGGTCGGCCCCGCACACCCAGATGCCCCGCTCCTTGAGGCGCTCCAGGCAAGCGGCCAGGTTGGTGACCATGGCCACCGGGAGGAAGGCCGCGGCGCCGGCGGCGGCCTTCTCCGCCGCGGGTGTCAGCCCGGCGGCGCGGTGCTTCGGCACGATCACCCCGTGCACCCCCGCCGCCTCGGCGCTGCGGAGGAGCGCCCCTAGGTTGCGCGGGTCCTGCACGCCGGCGGCCACCACCAGGAACGGCGGCTCTCCCCGGCTGCGCGCCAGCGCCAGGAGGTCGTCCACGTCGGCGTACCGCGGCGGCGCCGCCAGGGCGATCACCCCTTGAGGGGCGCCGGTGCGCGCCCGGCGCCGCAGGTCGGCCGCCGGCAGCTCGTCCACGGGCACGCCCCGGGCCCGGGCCAGGAGGGCGATCTCCCGCAGCGTCCCGCGCCGCTCCCCGCGCGCCAGGAGGATCCGGAGCAGCGGCCGGCCGCTCCGGAGCGCCTCCAGCACCGGCTGGCGACCCTCGATCTGCGTGACCTCCAAGGACGGGCCGGCCCCTCCTCCTCAGGACGTCCCCTCGGTCTCCGGGAAGAACTCGGCCAGCCAGGGCTCGCGCTCGACGAGCAGCTCGACCATGCGCCTGACCATGGCCTTGATCTCCCACTGGGCGCCCGGCGTCACGACGCGCTTATGGTAGAGGTCGAGCAGGGAGCGGAAGTTCAAGGTCGTGACCAGGTTGGTGGCCGCGCCGCCCGGCAGGACGAAGCGGGCGTCCTCCTTGGGCACGCCCAGGTCGGTGAGGCGGTCGTAGGCGGCCTGGGCTGCGGCGAGCAGGTCCTCGTACACCCGGGCCGCCTCGGGACGGGAGGCGATGGTCGGGGGGACGACGGCGTCGAAGCGCCCCGCGTTCCGGTCGGACCGCTCCGACACGTAGCGCTGGGACTGGACCGAGAAGCTGATGCCGACGCGGTGGCGGGTGAACTGGGCCAGCAGGGTGCGGGAGACGCCGGCGATGGCGTAGGTGACGGAGCAGTGCTCGACCACGCTGTGGTGGCGGGAGTGGAAGATCTTCCGGACCAGGGGCAGCATCTCCTCGGGCGGGGGGGCCGACTGCCACAGCTCCAGCGGTTCCTTGGCGCTGTAGCAGGTGCGGGCCGCCGTCCAGATCACCCGCAGCGGCTCGGGGGTCATGGTGAGGAGGCGCACGTCCACCGCCTCACCGCCCCCCCGGGGTGCTGGCCAGGCGGTAGCGCGTGCCCTGGGGCGTGTCCTCCAGGGTGACGCCCAGCTCCGCCAGGCGGGCGCGGATCCGGTCGGCCCGCTCATAGTCCCGCTGCTGGCGGGCCTCCTGCCTGAGCTCGATCACCAGCTCGATCAGCCCGCGCACCAGCCTCCCGTCCCCACCGGCCGCGGCGTCCCTCCGGAAGCCCAGGACTCCCAATAGGGCCGAGAGGGTCCGCCGCGCCGCCTCCAGCCCGGCGCGGGCGCTGTCCGAGGGACGGAAGTCCGGGAGGCAGCACGCGGCGTTGATGGCCCGGGCCAGGTCGAAGAGGGCGGCCAGGGCCAGGGCGGTGTTGAAGTCGTCGTCCATCGCCTCCGCGAAGCGGCGTTCCGCCCGGGCGGCCTCCTCCGCCAGCGCCTCCCCTCCCGGCGTCCCGGCGCCCGCTCCCTCGTCTGGGGGCAGGGAGAGGAGGTGCTCGGCCGCGGCCAGGGCGTTCTCGAGGCGGCGCCATCCGCGCTCCGCCTCCTCCACCGCCTCCCAGGTAAAGTTCAGCGGGTTCCGGTAGTGGGTCTCCAGCATGAAGAGGCGGATGGCCTGGGGCGGGAACCGCTCCAGCAACTGCCCGGCCGTGACGAAGTTCCCCAGCGACTTGGACATCTTCTCGTCGTTGATGCGGATCATGCCGTTGTGGACCCAGTAGCGGACGAAGGGAGCGGAGCCGGTATAGCACTCCGACTGGGCGATCTCGTTCTCGTGGTGCGGGAAGATGAGGTCATCGCCGCCCCCGTGGATGTCGAAGCCGTTGCCCAGGTACTTGAGGCTCATGGCCGAGCACTCGATGTGCCAGCCGGGGCGCCCCGGACCCCAGGGGCTGGGCCAGGACGGCTCGCCCGGCTTGGCCGCCTTCCAGAGGGCGAAGTCCATGGGGTGGCGCTTCCGCTCGTCCACCGCCACCCGCGCGCCGGCGAGCAGCTCATCCAGGGAGCGGCGCGACAGCTTGCCGTAGTCGGGCATGCTGGTCACGGAGAAGTAGACGTCGCCGTCCAGGACGTAGGCGAAGCCCTTGTCGACCAGCACCCGGACCATCTCGACGATGTCGGGGATGTGCTCGCTCACCTTCACCCATCGGTCCACCTGGTCGATGCCCATCTTCTCCAGCACGGCGAGGTACTCGGCAGCGTAGCGGGCGCTCAGGGCCAGGGGGTCGACCCCCTCGTGCGCCGCCGCCTGGATGATCTTGTCGTCGACGTCGGTGAAGTTAGAAAGGTAGAAAACCTGGAAGCCCTTGTGCTTCAGGTAGCGGGCTATCACGTCGCCGGTGAGGGCGGGCCGCAGGTGGCCGATGTGGGTGTGGCTGTAGGGCGTGGGGCCGCAGAAGTACATGGCGACCCGGCCGGGATCGCGCGGCCGGAACTCCTCCTTGCGGCGGGTGAGGGTGTTGTAGATGCGCAGGCTCACGGTACCACCCCTTGCTCCGGGCGGCCGGCCCGGGCGAGCAGGACCACCGCGTGGGCGGCGATCCCCTCTCGCCGGCCCGTGAAGCCCATGCCCTCGGTGGTCTTGGCCTTGACGCTCACCCGCTCGGGCCCGACGCCCAGGCAGGCCGCCAGGCGCGCCCGCATGGCCCCGACGTAGGAGGCGAGCCGCGGCCGCTCCGCCACTACAGTAACATCGCAGTTGACAGCCTGCCACCCCTGGCGCCCCAGCTCCCCAACGACCTGCCGCAGGAGCTCCAGGCTGTCGGCGTCCCGGTAGCGCTCGTCGCTGTCGGGGAACCACCCGCCGATGTCGCCGGCGCCCGCGGCCCCCAGGAGGGCGTCGATCACCGCGTGGGCCACGGCGTCGGCGTCCGAGTGCCCGGCCAGCCCGGCCTCGTGGGGGATCTCCACCCCTCCCAGCACCAGCCGCCTGCCCGGCACGAGGGGATGGGCGTCCAAGCCCGCGCCGACGCGCACCTCCGCCCCACCCGCCGTCCGGCCCTGGCGCTCGGCCAGCAGCTGCTCGGCCAGGCGCAGGTCCACGGGCGTCGTGATCTTGATGTTCGTGTCCTCGCCCGGGACGATCTCCACGGGGTGGCCGCAGGCCTCCACCAGCGCCGCCTCGTCGGTGGCCTGCCGCCCGGACGCCTCGGCGCGGGCGAAGGCCTCGCGCAGGAGCTCGAGGCGGAAGGCCTGGGGCGTCTGCGCCGCATACAGCCGCCCCCGGTCGGGCGTGGCCACCACCCGGCCGTCCTCCACCACCTTCACCGTGTCCTTGACCGGGACGGCGGCCAGCGCCGCCCCGCTCCGGGCGGCCGCCGCCGCCGTCGCCTCGACCAGGGCGGGCGACGCCAGGGGCCGGGCGGCGTCGTGGACGAGCACCACGTCGGTGCCGGGGCTCACCGCCTCCAGCCCCCGCGCCACCGACTGCTGCCGCTCGGGGCCGCCGGCCACCACCGCCCCCACCTTCCCGAGGCCATAGGCCTCGGCCAGCCGGCGTACGCGCTCCAGGTCCTCCTGCCGCGCCACCACCACCACGCGGCCGACGCTGGCGGCCGCCTCCACCGCCCGCAGGGCGTGGACCAGCACGGGCGCGCCCGCCAGGGGCAGGAAGACCTTGCTCTCGGCCGCCCCCATGCGGCGGCCGCTCCCGGCCGCCGCCACCACCGCCTCGACCCTCACGGGCGCGGCGCCGAGGCGCGCGCCGCCTCGCCCGCCTTGGGCCGGGCGAAGATCATGCGCCCCGCCGCCGTCTGGATGACGCTTGTCACCTCGACCCCGATCGTCTCGCCCAGGTGGCGCTTGCCGCCCTCCACCACGATCATCGTCCCGTCGTCCAGGTAACCCACCCCCTGGCCCGGTTCCTTGCCGTCGCGGAGGACGTGCACCGTCATCTCCTCCCCGGGCAGGACGGCCGGCTTGACGGCGTTGGCCAGCTCGTTCAAGTTGAGCACCTGCACGCCCTGCAGCCTCGCCACCTTGTTGAGGTTGAAGTCGTTGGTGACGATCTTGGCGTTCAACGCCTTGGCCAGGCGGACCAGCTTGGCGTCCACCTCCGGGCCGCCCGGGTCACGGTCGTAGATCCGGATGGGGACGGTCTCCTCCTTCTGCATCCGGTTCAGGATGTCGAGCCCGCGCCGGCCCCGGTTGCGCTTCAGCACGTCGGTGGAGTCGGCGATGCGCCGCAGCTCCTCGAGCACGAACGACGGCACGACCAGGGTCCCGTCTATGAAGCCGGCCTGGCAGATGTCGGCGATGCGGCCGTCGATGATGGCGCTGGTGTCCAGGATCTTGAGCGGCCCCGGCCCCGGCGCCTCGGCCCGCTCGCGGCCCCCCGGCTTGGCCAGGTGCAGCAGCCCGAGGAGGTCGTCCCGCTTGTGCACCGCCACCATCCAGCCCAGGTAGCCGAGGAGCAGGCTGACGGCGACGGGGAGGTAGGAGCCCACCACGGGCAGGGGCGTGAGCGCCGGCCGTAGGAGATAAGCTATGATAAGTCCAATGATCAGGCCTACGGAGCCGGCCACCACGTCCTGGATCGGGGCGCGGAAGAGGCGGGACTGCACCCAGGCGACAAAGCGCAGCACGTCCCTGGCCAACAGGGGCAGGAAGAGGAAACCGGCCAAGGCGCCGATCCCGGTGAACAGGATGAGGAATCCGAGCGCCTGCCGCCCTTCCGGGGCGACCTTCAGGCTGGTCTGGAGGAACCAGGCCAGGCGCAGGAAGGCATAGCCCCCGGCCGCCAGCCCGAGCAGGGCTACGATGTGCGCTACCGGTCTGCTCATCGCGGTCACCCCCTTCTATGCATTAAATTATATTGCCCTGAAATTACCAGCTCAAGGCGGCGCCCGCTTCTCCCCGGCCGCCCTTCGTTGACAGGGAAAACCGCGGCAGCCTACAATCGCAGCGAGGAGGGCCGGCGATGCGCGACCTGCTCTGCGACGAGTTCCAGAACGCCGTCAGCGAGACCCTCATCCGCCACAAGAGCATCCTCGACATCCTCACCAAGTACCAGGAGGCCACGGCCCGGGTCAACCGGGCGGTGGCGAAAGCGGTCACCTCCTGCGGCTGCCTCCGGATCAACGCTGCGAAACAGGAGCTCCCCGCGAACCTCTCCCTCCAGGAGCTCAGGGAGTGCCTGCCCTCCCACCTGGAAGGGCGCCTCTGCGACGCCTGCGCCGAGGCCCTGGAACAGGAGATCGGCAACCAGCTATACTTCCTGGCCGCCCTGTGCAACGTCCTCGACCTGAACGTCTTCGACATCCTCCTCAAGGAGCACAAGAAGGTCTCCACCCTGGGCGTGTTCAACATCTCGTGAGCGCCGCCTCCACGGCCTCCGCGACGGTGCCGACCCCGACCAGCTCCAGGACTCCTCCCGCGCCCTGCAGCGCGCGGCGGTTCCGCTCCGGCAGGAGGCAGCGGCGGAAGCCGAGGCGGGCCGCCTCGGCCAGGCGCGCCTCGGCGCGGGCCACCGCCCGCACCTCTCCCCCCAGCCCCACCTCGCCCATCACCACGGTGCGCGGGTCCACGGGCCGGTCGCGGTAGGCCGAGGCCAGGGCCAGCACGACCCCCAGGTCTGCCGCCGGCTCGTCCAGCCGCAAGCCGCCCGCCACCTTGACGTAGGCGTCCTGGTTGCCCAGCCTCAGCCCGGCGCGCCGCTCCAGCACCGCCAGCAGCAGGGCGAGGCGGTTGTGGTCCACGCCGGTGGCCGTCCGCCTGGGGGTGCCGTACACCGGTCCGGCCAGGAGGGCCTGGACCTCCACCAGCAGCGGGCGGGAGCCCTCCAGGCCGGCCACCACCACCGAGCCGGCGACGCCGGCCGTCCGCTCGGCCAGGAACAGCTCCGACGGGTTGGGCACCGGCGCGAGACCCGCCTCGCCCATGGCGAAGACGCCGACCTCGCTGGTGGGGCCGAAGCGGTTCTTCACCCCCCGCAGGAGCCTGAAGGCGTGGTGGCGGTCCCCCTCCAGGTACAGGACGACGTCCACCACGTGCTCCAGCACCTTCGGCCCGGCCAGGGCCCCTTCCTTGTTGATGTGGCCCACGAGAAAGGTGGTCAGGCCGCGCGACTTGGCCAGGCGCATGAGCGCGGCCGCCCCCTCGCGCACCTGGGCGACGCTGCCCGGCGGGCCCTCCAGGCCGGGGGCGACCATGGTGTGGATCGAGTCGACGACCAGGAGGGCAGGCGCCAGGCGCTCCGCCGCCGCCAGCACCGCCTCCAGGTCGGTCTCCGGCAGGACGAACAGGCTCTCGGGGATGGCCCCCAGGCGGTCGGCGCGCAGCTTGACCTGGCTGGCCGACTCCTCCCCCGCCACGTAGAGGACGCGCTCCCCCGCCTCCGCCAGGTGGCGGGCGACCTGGAGCAGCAGGGTGGACTTGCCGATGCCCGGGTCGCCGCCCAGGAGGACGAGGGAGCCGGTCACCAGCCCGCCCCCCAGCACCCGGTCCAGGTCCGCCAGGCCGGTGCCGCGCCGGTCTCCCGCCAGGGCGGGGACCGACGCCAGGGGCAGCGGCTGGGCGACCGAGCCGCCCGTCGCCGCCCCGGGGCCGGCCCCCGGCCGGATGGGCGGGAGGCGTTCCTCCACGAGGCTGTTCCACGAGCCGCACTCCGGGCAACGGCCCAGCCAGCGCACCGACTCGCAGCCGCACTCCTGGCACACGTACCGGCTCCGCGCCCTGGCCTGGCCCAAGCCCGTCACCCGCGCGCCGCCCGCCGAGCCTCAGCGGCTCGGGGCGTCCACCAGCTCTTCTTTCTTGTTGAACACCAGCTTGCCGTCCTCGTTGGCGTCCACCAGGACGGTGTCCCCCTCCTTGAAGCGCCCCTTGAGCATCTCCTCGGAGAGGGGGTCCTCCACCAGGCGGGTGATGGCCCGCCGCAGCGGCCGGGCGCCGAACTCGGGGTTGTACCCCTCGTCCACCAGGATCTCCTTGGCCTTCTCGCTGACCTCCAGCTTGAGGCCGTGCTCCTCGACGCGCTTGGCCACCCGCTGCAGCATCAGGTCGACGATCTGGCGCAGGTTCTCCCGCGTCAGCCCGTGGAAGACGATGATCTCGTCGATGCGGTTGAGGAACTCCGGCCGGAAGGTCTTGCGGACCTCCTCCATCAACTTGTCCTTCATCGACTTGTACTCCGCGTCCTCGTCCTGGGCCGGCCGGAACCCGAGCTGGGCGCGCTTCTTGAGCACGTCCGCCCCCACGTTGGAGGTCATGATCACCACCGTGTTGCGGAAGTCGACGGTGCGCCCCTTGGCCTCCGTCAGGCGCCCCTCCTCCAGGATCTGCAGGAGGACGTTGAACACCTCCGGGTGCGCCTTCTCGATCTCGTCCAGCAGGACGACGGAGTAGGGCCGGCGCCGGATGGCCTCGGTGAGCTGGCCGCCCTCCTCGTAGCCGACGTAGCCGGGCGGGGCGCCCACCAGGCGGGAGACGGTGTGCCGCTCCATGTACTCCGACATGTCGATGCTCACCATGGCGTCCTCGTCGCCGAAGAGCGCCTCCGCCAGCGCCTTGGCCAGCTCCGTCTTGCCCACGCCCGTGGGGCCGAGGAAGATGAAGGAGCCGATGGGCCGCCGCGGGTCCTTGAGCCCGGCGCGGGCGCGCCGGATGGCCTTGGCCACCGCCTCCACGGCCTCGTCCTGGCCGATGACGCGCCGGTGCAGCTCCTCCTCCAGGTGCAGCAGCCGCTCCGACTCCTCCTGGGCCAGCTTCCGCGCCGGGATGCCGGTCCAGCTCGAGACGATGTGGGCGATGTCCTCGGCGGTGACCACCAGGCGCTCGGTCATCTGGCTCTGCTGCCACTTCTCCTTGCGCGCCTCCAGGTCCTCGATGAGGCGCTGCTCCTGGTCGCGCAGGTTGGCCGCCTTCTCGAACTCCTGGCTCTGGACGGCCGCCTCCTTCTCCTTGCGGATCTCCTCCAGGCGCGCCTCGATCTCCTTGAGCTCGGGCGGCGTGACGAAGGCCTTGAGCCGCACCCGCGAGGCCGCCTCGTCCATCAGGTCGATGGCCTTGTCAGGCAGGAAGCGGTCCGAGACGTAGCGGTCGGAGAGCCGCACCGCCGCCTCGATGGCCTCGTCGGTGATCACCACCCGGTGGTGCGCCTCGTAGCGGTCGCGCAGCCCGCGCAGGATGGCGATGGCCTCCTCCACCGATGGCTCCTCCACCATCACCGGCTGGAAGCGCCGCTCCAGGGCGGCGTCCTTCTCGACGTGCTTACGGTACTCGTCCAGGGTGGTGGCGCCGATGCACTGCACCTCGCCCCTGGCCAGGGCCGGCTTGAGGATGTTGGCGGCGTCGATGGCCCCCTCGGCCGCCCCGGCGCCGATGATAGTGTGGAGCTCGTCGATGAACAGGATGATGTTGCCCGCCCGCCGCAGCTCGTCCATGACCTTCTTGAGCCGGTCCTCGAACTCGCCCCGGTACTTGGACCCGGCCACCAGGGCGCCCAGGTCGAGGGTGACGACCCGCCGGTCCTTGAGGATCTCGGGGACCGAGCCGTCGTTGATGCGCTGGGCCAGCCCCTCCACGATGGCCGTCTTGCCCACGCCCGGCTCGCCGATGAGCACCGGGTTGTTCTTGGTCCGGCGGCTCAGGATCTGGATGACCCGCTCGATCTCCTTCTCCCGGCCGATGACCGGGTCGAGCTTGCCCTCCTCGGCCAGGGCGGTGAGATCCCGGCCGAAGTTGTCCAGCACGGGCGTGTTGGAGCGGCCGCGCCGCTGGCGCACCGGCGCCGGCTGGGGGGCGGCCCCGCCCAGGAGGCGCAGCACCTCGCGCCGCACCTTCTCCAGGTCGGCGCCCATGTTCTCAAGCACGCGCGCCGCCACCCCCTCGCCCTCGCGGATGAGGCCGAGGAGGATGTGCTCGGTGCCGACGTAGTTGTGCCCCAGGTGGCGCGCCTCCTCCAGCGCCAGCTCCATGACCACCTTCTTGGCCCGGGGGGTGTAACCGATGTCGCCGCCGACGGGGCCGGTGCCGCGGCCGATGATCTTCTCCACCTCGAACCGGACCTGCTCCAGGTCGATGCCCAGGTTCTGCATCGCCTTGGCGGCGATCCCGGTCCCCTCGCGGATCAGGCCGAGCAGCAGGTGCTCCGTGCCCACGTAGTTGTAGCCGAGGCGGCGCGCCTCCTCCTGGGCAAGGAGGATCACCCGCTGGGCCCGCTCAGAATATCTTCCGAACATGAGCGATTCCCCCTTGTGTCTATTTTACAGCGCCCCGAGCGGGCGTGCCGCCCGGCCGGGACGTTCACCCCTGCCGCCCGCCCGCCCGCAGGTGCTCCCGGATCAGGGCGGCCCGGCGCACGTCCCGCAGATGGGGCGGCAGGCCGCGCCCTTCCGCCACCTGGAGCAGGGCGGGGCTGATGCGGACCACCAGCTCGTTGAACACCCTGGGCTCCACGTGCGGGAGGATCCCCAGGTCCACCCCCAGCCTCAGGTCGGAGAGCAGGGACATAGCCTCGCGCGTGCTGATCATCCGCGCGTTGCTCAGGACGCCCCAGGCGCGCCAGGCCCGGTCCTCGAGCTGGTGCCGCCGCGACTGCTGGAGCCGCTGCCGCGCGGCGCGCTCGCGGTCGATGACCTGGCGGCAGACCCCCTGCAGGTTGACCAGGATCTCCCGCTCCGACTGCCCCAGGGTCACCTGGTTGGAGATCTGGAAGATGTTGCCCGAGGCCTCCGTCCCCTCGCCGTACAGGCCGCGCACGGCGACGCCGACCTTGGAGAGGGCGTTGAAGAGCTGGCCGGCCTGGTTGGCCATCACCAGCGCCGGCAGGTGCATCATCACCGACGCCCGCATCCCCGTGCCCGTGTTGGTGGGGCAGGCGGTGAGGTAGCCGTAGTGCTGGCTGAAGGCGTACTCCAGCCGCCGCTCCAGGGCGTCGTCCACCTGCGTCGCCAGCTCCCAGGCCTTCTCGAGCTGCAGCCCCGGGAGCAGGACCTGGATGCGCAGGTGGTCCTCCTCGTTGACCATCACGCTGATGGCCTCGTCGCCCCGCAGCACGACGGCGGCGCGCTCGGCCGCCCGGACCAGCTCGGGGCTGACCAGGTGCTTCTCCACCAGCGCCTGGCGCTCCAGCGGCGCCAGGTCCCGGAGGCGGTACATCTCCACGGCGCCCGCCTCGGCCCGCAGCTCCTCCAGGGCCTTGGCCACCTCGCCCAGCACCCGCTCGGCCGCCTGCTCGTCCATGCGGCTCGGGAAGGGCACGTCCGCCAGGTTGCGCGCCAGCCGCACCCGCGTCGAGAGGACGACGTCGGCGGCCGGCCCGTCGGCGGCGAGCCAGGCGCTGCGCCCGTTCCTCAGGATCTCCGCCAGGAGCATGGGCCCCTACCTCCTCCGACCGAGCTGGCGTTCCAGCTCCCGGATCTGGTCGCGCAGGCGCGCCGCCCGCTCGTACTCCTCGGCCGCCACGGCCTCCTCCAGCTGCTGGCGGAGGGACTCGGCCTGCCGGCGCAGGCTCAGGGCGCCCCCCTGGCGGCGCGGCACCTTGCCCCTGTGGCTGGTGGCGCCGTGCATGCGCTGCAGGAGCGGGTCCAGCCGGGAGGCGAACTCCTCGTAGCAGCGGGCGCAGCCGAGGAGGCCGCTGCGGGTGAACTGCTTGAAGGTGAGCCCGCAGCCGCGGCAGCGCGCCCCCGCCTCCACGGGCCGGCCCCGCCCGGCGAACCAGTCCTCGTAATTAAGTAATTCGCCCAGCAGGTGGTGGATGGGTTCCGCGGGGAACCCGAGTTCCTGCTGCTCCTGGGCGGCGCACTCGGCGCACACGTGCAGCTCGCTCTTCTCCTCGTTGACGATGCGCGTCACGTGCACGGTGGCCGGGCGCTTGCCGCAACGCTCACAGAGCATCCTTCTCCCCCCCGGGCACCAGGTCCCGGTCGCTGCGGGCGAGGCTCAGGACCATGGCGCGGATCAGGCGGGCCCGCAGGCGGTCCCGCTCGGGCAACGGGATGGCCAGGCACTCCCGCCTCACCGCCGCCGCGAGCATGGCCGCCTCGCGGGCGCTCAGCCAGCCGCTCGTCTTCAGCCGCTCGATCAGGTGCAGGGACTCCTCCTGGCCGATGTGGTCGCCCACGCACGCGTCCAGCAGCTCCACCACGCGCCGGGGCGCGCCCAGGCGCACGATGCGGACGAAGCCGGACGAGCCCCGGCGGCTCTCGACCAGGAACCCGCGCGCCGCGGTGAAGCGGGTCTCCAGCACGTAATTAATCTGCGACGGAGAGCAGCCGAAAATCTCCGACAGCGCGTTCCGCTGGATCTCTACGGCGCCGCCGCGGGCGCGTTCGAGGAGCTGCAACAGATAGCGTTCGATGGCGTTGGACAGCGACACGGCTCCTCCCCGCCTTTGACCTTCTTTGACCATTCAGAGTATAACAGATCGGCCCGCTGCGACCAAACGGCGCGCGGCTGTGCCTCCGCTGCAGCCGGCGCCGCCTCCCCACCCGCACCCCGCCGACCGGTCTGGCGGGGTGGCACCCCATGCTCCTCCGGGGCGCGGGTACGAGGGGCGCCGCGCTCGCTCCTATTTGAGCATGTATCACGATCGCTCACCGCCATGCCGCCGGGGCAGCACCACGGGGAATGAACACAGGGGTGCCGCCGCATCGACCCCAGCGGCAGCGGCAGGCGAGGGGCTGGGAGGCATCACCGAGGTGAGGCTCCATTAGGGTAGTTTAATCGTTTAACTTATTAAGGCACTAAAGATCCGTTGTGCCCCAACGATTCCACGCACCTTGCCCCCATGGGTATTCGGCAACATAATAGCACGCCTATTTCCGCATGGAGGATGACGGCGCTGGGGACGCGACGCGCTCCTAGGGTGCGGCGCCGGGAGCCTTCCACCTGCCGCAGGGGCGGTGGCGCGGGGCGCGGCGGGCGCCGACGTACGGGGCGCGGCGGTCAGCTGACGGCGGCCGCGGCGGGCTGGACGTCGTCCCCGGCGTCGTAGGGCTGGTAGCCGGCGACGCCCGAGGTGAACGTCTGCTTGAGGACCTTGAGGATGACGGAGGTGTGGATCTCGCGCAGGCCGGGGACGCGGCTCAACTCGTTCATGAGGAAGCGGGACAGCTCCTCGTTGTTGGCGAAGTATGCCTCGGCCATGACGTCGTAGGGGCCGGTGCAGGCGACGGCGTACCGGATGCGCGGCAGGGCCACCAGCTGGCGGATCGCCTCCTCCAGGCGCGCCGGATCCACCTTGAGGCCGATGAGCACGGGCGTCTGGAACCCGA
>JBBIPI010000001.1:0-42808 GCA_037442985.1 Clostridiales bacterium | reverse complement strand
AGTCCCCCGCCACCCACCCCGACGAGAAGAGCGCATAGATACACGCGTATCACGCCGGCTGCGCCCGCACGCCTTGCGGCTCTAGCTCTCCTGCCCTATTCCGTGCCTAGCAGCTGTCGAAGTCGGACCCCCTTTGGCTTCACTATACACCTAAGAGGAGACAACCGGCCAGAACCGGATCGCACCGGGTTCCGCCCGGCGGGAGCGGGCGCAGGCGGCCGGGTTTCGCGATCGGCACCGCCGTCAGCGGAGCGTCACGTGCGGCCTGAGTTGCTCCAGCTTGCTCGGCCCGATGCCGGGGACCCGCAGGAGATCCTCGACCCGGCGAAAGGGGCCGTGGGCCTGGCGGTAGTCGACGATGCGCCGCTCCAGGCTGGGGCCGATGCCCGGCAGGGTGTCCAGCTCCGCCACGCCCGCCCGGTTGACGTCCACCCTGGAAGGCCGGCCGGTCGCACCGGCGCCGCCCCCGCCCGGTCCGCCGGCGGCCACCTCCTCCCACGGGGCCGCGCCGCTGGAGAAGAGGGTGCGGGCGTCCTTTTCCGACGGGACGTACACGCGCTGCCCGTCCTCCAGCGGGGCCGCCAGGTTGATCAGGTCGGGGCGGGCGCCGGCCGCCGGACCCCCTGCCGCCGCCAGGGCGTCCACCACCCGCGAGCCGGCCGGGAGGTCGTAGACCCCGGCCCGCGCCACCGACCCGACGACGTGCACCACCAGGCGCCCGGCCTCCCGCCCTGGCTTCGCCACGCCATAGGCTTCCGCCTCCGACAGGCTCTGCCTGGGAGCCGGGCCGCCGGCCTCCCCACCCGTCGGGGAAGGGCCCCCCGCCCCGGGCGACCCGCCCTCCGCACGCCCCTGGGACAGCCGCTCGCCGCCGGCCTCCCCGACCCGGCGCTGTCCCGCACCGCTCTCGCCCCGCCAGACGACAGCCGCCGTCCCCACCAGGACCAAGGCGAACAGGAGCAGCGCCGCAGCGCGCTGGCGCGCCGTCGGGTACATGGGCCGAGATTCCCTCCTGACATATATTGCCACACAAAAGTGTGTTTTGCAACCAATTTTTGGGATATAGGATCGGGAGGGCAAGGGCGGGTCTCTTGCCACCCTCGCGGGCGGCGAGGGCCCGGCGCGTGACGCCCAGCCCGGCGTGCGCGGCGGAGCCCTGGCCTTGGAGGTGAAACGTGTCGGTGCGGGCGCGAGCTGCTAGACTGGGGTGCAGCAAGGGGGGGACAGTCCACGCGCGGGGATATGGCGGAACTGGCCAGGGAGCAGGCGGAGCTGCGGCGACGCCTGGTGCTCCACGACGACTTCGATCCCGGCACCATCCGCGTCGTCGCCGGGGGCGACGTCACCTTCCTCGAGGCGCGGCGGGCCCGCACCCGCGGCCTGGCCTGCCTCACCCTCCATGCCTACCCGAGCCTCGAACTCCTCGACGGGATCGTGGTGGAGGGCGAGGTCTCCTTCCCCTACGTCCCCGGCTTCCTGGCCTACCGGGAACTGCCCTTGCTGCTGCAGGCGTACGAGCGGGTGCGCGGGCGGGCGGACGTCTACCTCCTCGACGCCCAGGGGATCGCCCACCCCCGGGGGCTCGGTCTGGCCGCCCACTTCGGGGTGTTGACCGGGGAGGTGGCCGTAGGCTGCGCCAAGGCGCACCTGTACGGCACCTTCCGGGAGCCGCCCGGCGAGCCGGGCGCCACGGCTCCCCTGACCGCCCCCGACGGCGCCGTGCTGGGGACGGTGCTCCGGCCGCTGCGCGGCCGGGCGCTGCTGTTCATCTCCCCCGGCCACCGCATCGGTGTGGACACGGCGACCGCCCTCGTGCGGAGTTGCCTCAAGGGCCATCGCCTGCCCGAGCCGACCCGCACGGCCCATGACCTGCTCCAAGAGGCGCGGCGCCGGTGGCGCGGCGACGCCAGAGAGCCGGACCAGATCCGGGGGTGACGCCGCGGCGGCTCAGCGGGTGACCACGTTGACCAGGCGGCCGGGGACGACGACCACCTGGGCGATCTCGCGGCCTCTGGTGAAGGCACGGACGCGCTCGTGGGCCAGCGCCGCCTCCTCTAGCCGTTCGCGCGGGGCGTCGGCCTCCACCTCCAGGCGGCCCCGCACCTTGCCGTCCACCTGGAGGACGATGGTGATCCTCTCCGCCACCAGGGCGGCCGGGTCGTAGGCGGGCCAGGCCTGCAGGTGGACGCTCTCCCTGTGGCCCAGCATCTCCCACAGCTCCTCGGCCAGATGGGGGGCGAAGGGGGCCAGGAGCAGGGTCAGCTTCTCGGCCAGCTCGCGCAGGAGGGCGCCGTCCTGCTCCTGCCGGGGCACGGACTCGCGGTACCGGTAGGCCTCGTTGACCAGCTCCATGACGGCGCTGATGGCGGTGTTGAAGTTGAACCGCTCCCGGATGTCGTCGCCCACCTTCTTGATGGTGCGGTGGAGCGCCCGGCGCAAGGCGGTACCCGCCGTCCCGTCGCCGGCGGCCCCGCCCCACCCGCCCACCGGCGCCGCGAAGTCGCGCACAATCCCGGTCACCAGCCGCCAGACCCGCTGCAGGAAGCGATGGCACCCCTCGACCCCCTGGTCGCTCCACTCCAGGTCCTTCTCGGGCGGCGCGGCAAACAGTATGAAGAGGCGGGCCGTGTCGGCGCCGTAGCGGCGCACGATGTCGTCAGGGCTGACGATGTTCCCCCGGGACTTGGACATGGCGGCTCCGCCCAGGGTGACCATGCCCTGGGTCAGCAGGTTGGTGAACGGCTCGACGAAGGGCACCAACCCGGCGTCGTAGAGCACCTTCGTGAAGAAGCGGGAGTAGAGGAGGTGGAGGACGGCGTGCTCCACCCCTCCGATGTACTGGTCCACCGGCAGCCAGTAGGCCACCTCGTCCCGGTCGAAGGGAGCCGTCTCGCAGCGGGGCGAGGCGAAACGGAAGTAGTACCACGAGGAGCACATGAACGTGTCCATGGTGTCCGTCTCGCGCCGGGCGGGCCGGCCGCAGGAGGGGCAGTCGGTGCGGACGAAGTCCTCGTTGCGGGCCAGGGGCGAGCCGCCGGTGGGGGTGAAGTCCACCTGCCGCGGCAGCAGCACCGGCAGCCGCTCCTCGGGGACGGGGACGATGCCGCAGGCGTCGCAGTAGACCACGGGGATGGGGGCGCCCCAGTAGCGCTGCCGGGAGATGAGCCAGTCCCGGAGCCGGTAGTTCACCGCCTTGCGGCCGATCCCCCGGGCGGTCACGTCCCGGGCGATCTGCTCCCGCGCCGCGGCGCTGGACAGGCCGCTGTAGGGCCCGGAGTTCACCAGCACCCCGTCGTCCTCGAACGCCTCCTGGAGACCGTCCCCTGCGGGCCCCTCGGGGAGGGAGGCGTCGGCAGGCCTGACCACCACCTTCACCGGCAGGCCGTACTTGCGCGCGAACTCCAGGTCGCGCTGGTCGTGGGCCGGCACCACCATGACGGCGCCGGTGCCGTACTCCATGAGCACGTAGTTGGCCACCCAGATGGGCACCCGCTCCCCGCTCAGGGGGTTGACGGCATAAGCCCCGGTGGGGACGCCCTCCTTTTCCATCTCCGTGCGCTCCCGCTCCCCCAGGTCGGCCAGGCGCCGGGCGAAGGCGCGCACCTGAACGGCGAGCTCGTCGCCGCGGCCGGCGATGAGCTCCTCGACGAGCGGGTGCTCCGGGGCCAGGACGAGGGCGGTCACCCCGAAGACGGTGTCGGCACGGGTGGTGAAGACGGTGATCCCCTCCCGCCGCGCCTCGACGGGGAAGGTGATCTCCACGCCCTCGCTGCGGCCGATCCAGTTCTGCTGCATCACCCGCACCTTCTCCGGCCAACCCCCGAGGAGCTCCAGGTCCCGCAGCAGACGGTCGGCGTAGGCGGTGATGCGGAAGAACCACTGCTCCAGGTCGCGCTTCTCCACCTGGCTCTTGCAGCGCCAGCAGGCGCCGTCGATGACCTGTTCGTTGGCCAGCACCGTGGTGCAACTCGGGCACCAGTTCACCGGCGCCTTCTTGCGGTAGGCCAGGCCCCGGCGGTAGAGCAGCAGGAAGAGCCACTGGGTCCAGCGGTAGTACTCCGGGTCGCAGGTGGCGAACTCTCGCCCCCAGTCGTAGCTCATGCCCAGCCCCTTAAGCTGCGAGCGCATGGTGGCGATGTTGGCGTAGGTCCAGTCGGCCGGGTGCACCCCCCGCTGGATGGCGGCGTTCTCCGCCGGCAGGCCGAAGGCGTCCCAGCCCATCGGGTGCAGCACGTTGTAGCCGTTCATGGTGTAGAAGCGCGCCACCACGTCGCCGATGGAGTAGTTGCGCACGTGACCCATGTGCAGGTTGCCAGACGGATAGGGGAACATTTCCAGACAGTAGAACTTGGGTCGGGAGGGATCGTGCCCGCGGCTATAGAGGCCAGAGGCTTCCCAGCGCCCCTGCCACTTGGCCTCCACGGCCCGGAAGTCGTAGCGGTCTTCCACTAGTCAAGCCCCTTTGAAGCCGAAGGGATATAAAAGTTTTGGTGGAGGCAAGCGGATTCGAACCGCTGACCTTCGCAATGCCATTGCGACGCTCTCCCAGCTGAGCTATGCCCCCACCGGCAAACCTGTCGCGGCGAGAAAGCCACCGTACATTATAAAGGCGCCCTCATGAGAACTCAAGGCTGCCGCAGGGCCGGCCGCCCCGGCTCCCACCGCGGCGCGTCCCGCCACAGGCGTTCGATCTGATAATACTGCCGCTCCTCGTCGAGGAAGACGTGGACCACCACGTCCCCGTAGTCCAGGAGCACCCAGCGCGCCCGCTCGTACCCCTCCACGTGCCGCAACGGCTCACCCTCGCGCTCCATCGCCTCCCGCACGGCGTCGGCGATGGCCTGCACCTGCAGGGTGGACTGGCCGCTGCAGACCACGAAGTAGTCGGCGATGGGCGTCAGCGGCCCGACCTCCATGATGAGGATGTCGCGCGCCTTCTTCTCCTCAGCGGCCTGCGCGGCCCGCTCGGCCCGCTCCCTGGCTCGCTCCGCCCCCGCCCTCACCCCGACGTCTTCCCCACGATCAGTACCAGGTCAGCCCCCTCCAGGTCCCTGGCCTCGGCCCGCAGCCCAAAGGGAAAGCCGCCAGCCCTCGACCTGTACACCTTGACTGGGCCGAGTGCGGCGGATACGGTCCTGGCCAGCACCTGGGCCCGGAGCACGCTCTCCCCCTGCCCGCCGTGGATGACCCGCGTCTCGTCCTCCGCGCTGGCACGGGCCTGCTCTGCGAGGACCGAGTAGCCATAGTCCCTCAGCAGCCGGACGACCGGCTGCACCTGGTCGGGCCGGCCGGAAGCGTCCACCACCCGCACCCGTATTCGCCCGTTGGCCGCCCGGTCGATGCCCCTCAGCAGGCGGTCGACCACCGTCGCCACGCCCGCGGGGTCAACCTCTTCACCAATATAATGCTCGCTCCCGGGCGGCCCGGTCCAGAGCGGGCGCACCGGCAGGGAGTCCATGGCCACCTTCTCCCGGTCGACCGCGGCGGCCAGGCGCGCCAGCCGCATGATCTCCTCGGGGGACATGTTGGTCTCCACGTAGCGCGAGAGCTCCAGTACCACCCTGGGCAGCCTGAGCACGGTGCCGGCCCGGAAGACCTCGTCGGCCAGAGCCCGCAGGAAGGCCTGCTGGCGCCGGATGCGGTTCAGATCACCGTCCTGGCGATAGCGCACGAACTGGAGCGCCTTGTCCCCGTCCAGGCGCTGGAGTCCCGGCTGCAGGTCGATCTCCAGGTTCTGATAGGGATCGGAATAGCGCATCGGCTTCTCCACGTTCAGGGTGACCCCGCCCAGCGCGTCCACCAGGGCGACGAAGCCCCGGAAGTCGACCTTCACGTAGTAGTGGATCGGCACGTCCAGCAGCTCCGAGACGACGCGCAGGGAGGCCAGCGGTCCGCCGTAGGCGTGCGCGTGGGCGATCTTCTCGCGTCCTGGCCTGCCGGGGAGGTTCACCAGCGTGTCGCGCGGTATGGACAGGACGGCCGCCTCCCGGGTCAAGGGATCAAGGCTGGCCACCATGATCGTGTCCGACCGCTCCGTGCTCTCCACCGCGTCCACGCCCAGCAGGAGCACGTTGATACGCTCCTCGGGACGGGGCTCCGGCAAGAGGGCGCTTCCCGCCACCGCCTCCCGTCCGCCCAGGCTGCGGAGAAAGGCGAACAGGCTCACACCGGCGCTCAGGGCGAAGACGCCGATCAACGCCAGGGCCCAGAGGGCTAGGCGCAGCCCCAGCGGTGCCGCTCCCCTAGTCACGCCCGCTCCGTCCCCTCCAGGCTGGCGATGGCCGCCAGGGTGCGCCTGTCCACTTTCTTGCCCGCCCGCACCAGGTCCGCGACCGACTGCCGCAAGGCCGCCAGGACGGCGGCGTCCAGGTCGCGCCAGGCCAGATCCCGCAGCCGCTCGACCCCCGGGAACCGCCGGCCCGGCTCTATGACGTCGGCCAGGTAGACCACCTTGTCGAGCGTCGTCATCGCCGCCTCCCCCGTGGTGTGGCAGGCGACCGCCCGCAGCACCTGCTCGTCCTCGATCCCCAGCTCCTCCCGCGCCAGCTCGGCGCCCAGCAAGGCGTGCAGGAGCGCCACGCTCGGCTCGTCCACCCGCTCCAGGAGGCCGCGCGCGGCAGCGAGGCGCACCGCCTCGGCCGGCGGCAGCTCGCGGGCGTAATCGTGGATGAGGCCCGCCAGCCAGGCTCTCTCGGCGTCCGCCCCGTACCTCGAGGCCAGCCGGGCCGCCGTCTCGGCGACAGCCAGCACGTGCTCGAAGCGCCGCGCGCTCAGCCTGCTCCGCACGGCGGCGATCAACTTGGCACGGTCTGTCTTCACCTTAACGCTCCGCTGACGGGACATCAACACCCGATGTCTGCCGGTCTTCGACCTTTTCCAGGTACAGTCGCTCCTTGGCGATGTACTGTTCCACGGGATCGGGCACCAGGTAGCGAATCGAGAGACCGGCGCGCACCCGCTCCCGGACCTCGCTGGACGATATGTTGAGCGCCGGCACCTCCAGGTAATGGATGCGCGGGCGGACGACGGGCGCCAGGCTGTAGCGCACGTGGTTCAACCGTTCCGGCGGGTACCCGGGACGGGCCACGGCCACCACGTGAGAGGCCATCAGGATGGCCTCCACGTCGTGCCAGGAGAGGAAGTCGTAGAGGGCGTCGGCGCCGGTGATGAAGTAGAGCTCCGCCTCCGGGTGGCGCATCTGGAACGCCGCGATGGTGTCGACAGTATACGACGGGCCGGGGCGGACCAGTTCCACGTCGGAGGGATGGAAGAACGGGTTGCTGGCCGTCGCCAGGATGACCATGGCATGCCGGTGCGCGGCCGGCGTCAGCCGTGCCTCGTCCTTATGAGGGGGGCGGGCCGCCGTCACGAAGTGCACCCGGTCGAGCCGGTACGCTTGGCGCGCACACTCGGCGGCGAACAGATGGCCGTAATGGATGGGGTCGAAGGTCCCACCCATGATCCCCAGACGCTCGCTCACGGCTTCCCCTCCAGCAGCTCCGCAATCTTCTCTTTCAACGCCTCCAGACCCTCCCCCGTAGCGGCGGAGACGGCCACCACCGGCACGCCCTCGGCGGCCAGCGCCTGGGCGAAGGCGGGGAGGTGAGCGCGCGCCCCAGGCCGGTCGATCTTGTTGGCCACCACGACCTGGGGGCGAGCCAGCAGTTCCTTGCTGTAAAGCCCCATCTCCTGGCGCACGGTGCGATAAGCATCCAGGGGGTCCCGGCCGTCCGCACCGGAGACGTCCACCACGTGCACCAGGAGCCGCGTCCGCTCGATATGCTTGAGGAAGGCATCGCCCAACCCGGCTCCCGCGTGGGCCCCCTCGATGAGGCCCGGGATGTCGGCGATCACCCAGGAGCTCCCATTGGCACGGAGCACGCCCAGGTTCGGGGCCAGGGTGGTGAACGGGTAGTCGCCCACCTTGGGTCGCGCCCGGGTCAGGCGCCCCAGGAGGGTAGACTTTCCCGCGTTGGGCAGTCCCACCAGGCCGACGTCGGCGATGAGCCTGAGGTCCAGGATCACCCAGCGTTCCTCGCCGGGCCGGCCCGGCTCTGCCCGGCGCGGGGCGCGCTCCGTCGGGCTCTTGAAGTGCAGGTTCCCGCGCCCCCCGCGTCCCCCCCGTGCCACTGTCACCCGCTGCCCCGGTGTAACCAAGTCGGCCAGCACCACGCCTGTGGACGCGTCCAGGACCATCGTCCCCGGCGGCACCTCGATCACCAGATCCCGCCCCTTGGCCCCGTGCCGTCCGGCGCCCGCCCCATCCTCGCCGCGCTCGGCCTCGAAGCGGGTGCGGTGCCGGAAGTCCATCAGGGTCTGGAGCCGGGCGCTGGCCACCAGGACGACGTCGCCCCCGCGCCCGCCGTCACCGCCGTCCGGCCCGCCGCGTGGCACGTACTTCTCACGGCGGAAGGAGACACAGCCGTTGCCTCCCGCACCGCCCTTCACGTAGATCTTCGCGCGGTCGACGAACACCGCCGGACTAGGACCGCGGCCAGGAGATCTCCACGACGCTCCGCGGCCCATCCTGATAACATGCCCACCGGCCCCCGCACGCCTCCAGGCGCGCCAGCGCCTCCCGCAAGCCGAACCCCGCATTCCTGGCCTGAAGCAGCCGGTCCGCCTCCTCTGCCACGAGCGCGCAGGGTAGGGCGGCACCCTCCAGGCTCACGGACAGCGCCTGGCGGCCATCCCCCTCGTGGATCGCCACCTCCACCTCCTGGCCGCGGACGCGCCCGCCCAGCACCGTCACCACTGCGTCGATGGTGGCCGCGACCAACTCGTCGGACACCTCGGGGGGCCAGGCGAACCCGCGCAGCTCCTCGCCCGCCTCGAAGCGCACCTCGATGCCGTGCGCCTCCGCGAAGCCGCGCCGCAAGAGCAACACCTCCGCCGCATGGGGGCGGGCGGCTCGCACCAGCCGCGTCTCGCCCAGGGTGACATCGATGAGCATGTCAAGGTGGTCGGCAGCCCGCTGGGGCTGACCGAGCTGCAGCCACCCGGACAGCACCTGCAGGTGGTTCAGCAGCGCGTGCCGGTAAGCGGCGGCTAGCGCCAGGACTTCTGTGGCGTTTTCCTTATGTTCGGCGACCGTTGCCATACCTGACCCCTTACTTAATGACATTAATCGCCACTTTGGCCAGCTTTTTCGATTCCGATGACCGAATTCCTCCTGGCAATGGCCAATTGCTCCCAAAAACAAAAACACCCGGAGCGGGCCCAGCCGCCCCGGGCGCCCGCGACCGTCCTCAGCCCGTGACGGAGGTGAGGGTCGGCAGGACGTGGACCACCTTGCGCTCCCGGCCCCTGTGGCCGAACTTCACCACGCCGTCCACCAGGGCGAAGAGGGTGTCGTCGCCGCCGCGGCCCACGTTCGTGCCCGGGTAGATCCGGGTGCCCCGCTGCCGCACCAGGATGCTGCCGGCGGTGACGAACTGGCCGTCGAAACGCTTGACGCCCAGCCGCTTGGAGTTGCTGTCGCGGCCGTTGCGCGAGCTGCCCATCCCCTTCTTGTGGGCGAATAGGAGCAGGTTCAGCTGCCGCATGTTCCTTCACCTCCCTCATCCCGCACCCGTACCAGGGCGGGGTGCGTCTCCGCGAGCGCGCGCAGCCCGGCGAGCATCGTCTCCAGCACGTCGTTGGCCCGCCATCGTTCCGCCTCGCCCAGGTCGGGCGGCAGGGCGCAGGACAGGTAGCCGTCGCGGATCTCGACTCGCGGCCGCAAACCGAGGACGTTCTCCAGCCCGAGCACCGCCGTCTGGGAGAGGGTCGAGGCGGCCGCGCAGACGAGGGCCTTCCAGCTCTCGGCCGGCCCCGCGTGCCCCTGCACGCGGAAGAACGTGATGCGGCCCGCGCGGTCCCTTCTTACCTCCGCCTCGATCACCTGATCTCCTCTATGCGGAGGCGCGTGAAGGGCTGCCGGTGTCCGTACCGGCGCCGGTAGTTCACCTTAGCCTTGAACTTGAACCCCCGGATCTTGCGGCCCCGGCCGTGCGCCAGCACCCGCGCCACCACCGCCGCGCCCTCGATGGTGGGCGTGCCCACGCGGAGATCCGCGCCCTGGCCCACGGCCAGTACCCGGTCCAGGGTCACCTGGCTACCCGGTTCCGCCGCCAGGCGCTCCACCTCCAGGACGTCGCCCGGTCGCACCCGGTACTGCTTGCCACCCGTCTCGACGATCGCGTACATCTTCCCAGCCTCCGGCGCACTCACGATTACTGATCGTAGCACGGGGCCGCGCCGCGGTCAAAGGAAGCGCCTTTCAGGACTTCTTCTGGAACGTGTCGCTGGCGCCGCACTGAGGGCACTTGCGCGGCTTGCACCGGCCCTCCTTTTCCGCGCCACAGGCCGAACACTGCCACACGGCCATGGCTTCCACCTCCCGACACACCCTAAATTAAAGAAAAACCGGGATCTCGTCCACTACCGCGACGGTGCTCTCCCCCACCCGGCACCGCACCGCCCGCACCTCCACCCCTGCCCGGGCGGCGGCGCGCAACGCCTGCGCGAAGCGCGGGTCGGTCTCTTCGTTGGGCGCCCACCCCCCGGCGTCCTCCCGCTGGACGACGAACACCGCCGCAGCCCGCAGGCCGCCGGCAGACGCCCGCGCCAGCTCCAGCAGGTGGCGCGCCCCGCGCGGCGTCGGGGCGTCCGGGAAGAGGGCCGTCCCGCCCCGCACCAGGGTGACGGACTTGGTCTCGACATAGAACGCGCGGCCCTCCGGGTCGACCAGGACCAGGTCCAGCCTGCTCTCCCCCAGGGGGACCTCCCGCCGCGCGACCCGGCAGCCCCGGAAGGCAGCCAGGCGCCCCTCCCCGATCGCCTCGGCCAGCAACGGCCCCGGGAGGCGCGCGTCGATGCACACGCGCGTGCCGCGGTGGACGACGGCCACCAGGTCGTAGCCCGTCCGGCGGCCCGCGGCCCGCCTCGCTCCGCCCCCCGCCGCGGCCAGCGTCACCGGCGTGCCCGGTGCGAGCAGCTCGCCGAGCCGCCCGCTGTTGGGGACGTGGGCCTGGCACGTGCTGCCGTCAAGGTCCACCTCTGCCAGGAAACGGTTGAGGCGGCGCACCAGTCGCGCCGGCCTCAACCCCTCGCCCAGCCTCACGGCGCCAGGCCGGCCAGGCCCGCTGCCGTCGTCACCCACCCGATGAACATCTCGGGGAAGAGCCCCAGGACGAGCACGCCGGCGGCCGCCAATGCCAGGCCGATCTGCATGGCGCCGCCGGCCGCCACCCCCGTCTCCGCTCTTCCCGCCGCCGCCGGCGCGACGTACATGGCCCGCAGGATCCCGTAGTAGTAGGCCACGGCCACGGCGCTGTTGAGGGCCACCGCCACCGCCAGCCCGATGCGCCCGGCGTCCACCGCCGCCCGGAAGACGTACAGCTTGGCCCAGAAGCCGGCCAGGGGTGGGATGCCTAGGAGGGAGAGGACGAAGAGGAGCATGAGGAAGGCCAGGATCGGCTCGCGCCGGGCCAGGCCGGCCAGGTCGTCCAGCTCCTCCCCCTCCCCCTGGTTGGCCAGGGCGGCGACCACGGCGAAGGCGCCTACGTTCATGAAGGCGTAGGCCAGGACGTAGAACATGGCGGCCGAGAAGCCGGTGGCGCTGCCGGTGGCGATGCCCGCCAGGATGAACCCGGCGTGGGAGATGGAGGAGTAAGCGAGCAGTCGCTTGGCGTTGCGCTGGTGCAGGGCGGCCACGTTGCCGACCGTCATCGTCAGTACGGCCAGCACCGCCAGCAGTTCGCTCCAGTCGGCGCGCCAGGGGCCGAGCCCCACGAAGAACGCCCGCAGGATGGCCGCCACGGCCGCCCCCTCGGAGGCCACGGCCAGGAAGGCGCTCACCGGGGTCGGCGCCCCTTGGTAGGTGTCGGGCACCCACAGGTGGAAGGGGACGACGGCCAGCTTGAAGCCGAGCCCGGCCGCCACCAGCACCAGGGCGGCCGCCCCGAGCCAGGACAGCGCCCCCTCCCCCAGGAGGGCGGCCATCTCCCGCAGGCTGGTCGTCCCGGTCAGGCCGAACAGGAGGGAGAGACCGAACAGCAGCAGGGCGGAGGCCAGCGCCCCGTTGAGGAAATACTTGAGCGACGCCTCCAGGGACGTCTCCCGCTGGCGCAGGAGCCCGACCAGGGCGTACGAGGACAGGGAGAGGAGCTCGAGCCCCACGTAGAGCATGATCAGGTCGCCCGACACGCTCATGAGCATGCCGCCGACGGTGGCGAAGAAGAGGAGGGCGTAGAACTCGCCGACCGGGAGGCGGTGCCGGACGACGTACTCCACGGACGTCAGGGTGACCATGACCAGGACTATGAGGAGCACCGTGCGGAAGAAGAGGCCGAAGCCGTCGCTCCAGATCATCCCCCCGAGCCCCTCGGCGTTGGCCGGGGTCTTCCACAGGGTGGCCAGCGCCGCCAGGGCACCCACCACCGCGACCCCGGCCACCTCCACCGCCCGCTCGCGCCGCTCGGCCGGGAGGAACGCCTCCACGAGCAGGAGGACCAGCCCCGCGGCGCTGAGCGTGATCTCGGGCAGGATCAACAGGAAATTCGCTAGCTGCATCGCCTAGGCGCCCCCCAGGATGCGGATGAACTCGCTGACCGGGCCGTTGGTCATCCGCATGATGACCGCCGGCCAGACACCCAGCAGGAGGGAGGCGGCCATGAGGGGGACGAGGGTCGCCAACTCGCGCGGGGTGGCGTCCGGCAGCGCCGCGAACTCCTCCCGCGGCCGCCCCATGAGCACCCGGTGCATCATCAGCAGGTTGAAGGCGGCGGTGAACACGATGCCTATCACGGTCACGTAGGCGATGCGAGTGAAGAAGCCGGTGCCCACCTGCATCACCCCCTGGAGGGTGAAGAACTCGGCGACGAAGCCCGGCAGGGCCGGGAGGCCCAGGTTGGCCAGCCCGGCGAAGGCCAGGATCACGCCCGCGGTGGGCGTGGCCAGGTACATGCCATGCAGCCGCTCCATCTCCCGCGTGTGCGTCCGGTCGTAGAAGACGCCCACGAGGAGGAAGAGCATGGCGGAGATGAGGCCGTGGGCGACCATCTGGAACACGGCGCCGTTCACCGCCGCCGCCGTGCCAGCGGCCAGGCCCAGGAGGACGTAGCCCATGTGGCTGACGCTAGAGTAGGCGACCAGCTTCTTGAAATCGCGCTGGGCCATGGCTGCCAGGGCCCCGTAGATGATGTTGACCACGCCCAGCACGGCCAGGGCCGCGGCGAACTCGCGCGCCGCCTCGGGCAGGGTGGGATGGGTGATGCGCACCAGGCCGTAGGTGCCCATCTTCAGGAGGAGCGCCGCCAGGATGACGCTGATGGGGGTGGGCGCCTCGACGTGCGCGTCCGGCAGCCAGGTGTGCAGCGGCCAGACGGGCACCTTGACGGCGAAGCCGGCGAAGAGGGCGAGGAACACCCACAGGCGCCAGGAGGGCGGCACCAGCTCCGGCGCCCTGCGGGCGATCTCCGGGATGGAGAAGGTGTTCGCCCCGGTGTGGAAGTACAGGGCCAGGATGCCGATGAGCATGAGCAGGCTGCCCGCCATGGTGTAGATGATGAACTTGATGGCCGCGTACTCCCGCCGCGGCCCCCCCCAGATGGCGATGAGGAAGTACATGGGCACGAGCACGAGCTCGAAGAACAGGTAGAAGAGGACGTAGTCCAGGGCGGTGAACACCCCCATCACCGCCGCCTCCAGCACCAGCACGAGCGCGAAGTACTCCTTGACCCGCTCCCGGATGCCGTAGGAGGCCAGGACGGCGACCAGGAAGACCAGGGCGCTCAGGGCCACGAGCGGGAAGCTGATCCCGTCCACCCCCAGGTGGTACTCTATGCCCAGGCTCGGCACCCAGGGCACCCTCACCTCGTAGAGGAAGCCGGGCCCGCCGGCGCCCAGGCCGGGCCACATGAGGGCCACCAGCAGCACGGGGGCGGCGGCCGCCGCGGTGGCCAGGCGCTTGATCTCCTGCTCCCGCCCCGCGGGCAGCAGCAGGATGGGCACCGCGGCCAGGAGGGGCAGAAAGATCAGCAGGCTGAGCACTCACCCCACCCTCCCCAGAACCTGATAGATGAAGAGACCGATGACCACGCCGGCCAGCATCACCAGCGCGTAGGCCTGGGCGCTCCCCGCCGTCAGGGCACGCGCCCCCCGCCCGATCAGGAGGACCAGCCAGGCGACGCCGTTGACCAGCCCGTCGACCACCAGGCGGTCGAAGGCCCCCACCGCCAGGCTGAGCAACATCCCCAGGCGCGCCACGGCCAGGCCCAGGTGATCGAAGAAGAACTTCTCCTTGAAGAGGACGTAGAGGGGTTTGAGCAGCCGGATGGCCGTTCGCCGGTCCAGCGCCCGGAACCCGTAGATCGCCCACGCCACGAGGATGCCGGCCACGGCGGCGCCGATGGCCAGGGCCTGCACCGGCGCCGCCTCCGCCCCGTGGGCCTCGTGCCCGCCCACGAAGGCCTGGAACCACGGCCCCAGGAAGCCGAAGAGCGCCGTCGGCACCACCAGCACCAGCAGGGGCGCCGTCATCACAGGCGGCGACTCGTGGGCGTGCTCGATCACCTCGCGCTCCCGCGGCCGGCCGAAGAAGGTGAGCGCCGCGGCCCGCGTCATGTAGTAGGCCGTGAGGAAGGCGGTGAAGAGCGCCACCCAGAAGAGCGCCCGGTAGGGCGAAGCGTGCACGGCGACCAGCACGGCGTCCTTGGAGAAGAAGCCGGCGAACGGGGGGATGCCCGCCAGCGCCAGGGCGCCTGCCAGGAAGGTCAGCCCCGTGAGGCGCAGGGGACCGATCAGCCCGCCCATCCGGTGCATGTCCTGCGTATGGACGGCGTGGATCACGCTGCCCGCCGCCAGGAAGAGGAGCGCCTTGAAGAAGGCGTGGGCCTCCAGGTGGAAGAGCCCGGCGGCGAATCCCCCCACCCCCATGGCCAGCATCATGTAACCGAGCTGGCTCATGGTGGAGTAGGCGAGCGTCTTCTTGATGTCGGTCTGGACGGTGGCGATGAGGGCGGCGACGAGGGCGGTAACGGCCCCGATGTACGCCACCGTCGCCAGGGCGGCCGGTGCCGCCTCGAAGAGGGGATACGTCCGCCCGACCAGGAAGACGCCGGCCGCCACCATGGTGGCCGCGTGGATGAGGGCGCTCACCGGCGTGGGGCCGGCCATGGCGTCAGGCAGCCAGATGTGCAGCGGCACCTGGGCCGATTTCCCGACGGCGCCCATGAAGAGGAGCAGCGCGGCGACGGTGACCAGGGAGCCGGAGAGCTCGCCCGCCTCCACCTTCTCGAGGATGTCGGCGAAGCGGAGGCTGCCGGTGGCCGCGGCCAAGGTCCAGATCCCCAACAGCAGCCCCACGTCGCCCAGGCGCGTCACCAGGAAGGCCTTGAAGGCGGCCCGGGCGTTCTCCACCTCCTCGAACCAGTGGCCGATGAGGAGATATGAGCACAGGCCCATGATCTCCCAGGCGACGAAGAATAGGAGGAAGTTGTCCGCCATGACCAGCGTTAGCATGCCGGTGACGAAGAGGCTTAGATGGGCGTAGAAGCGGTTGAAGCGCGCGTCCCCGTGCATGTAACCCTTGGAGAAGATGAAGATCATCCAGCTCACCAGGGTCACCATGGCCAGCACGGCCGCCTCGAGCCGCCCCACCTGGAAGCCCATGCGGATCTCCCAGTCCCCCAGGCGCAGCCAGGGGACCGACATCGCGGCGGAGGCGCCGCCGCCCACGGCGGCCAGGGTCCAGAAGGCGAGGACGGTCGCCAAACCCAGCGCGGCGATGCCGATATAGGCCGCCCTCTCGCCCAGCCGTCTCCCGACGAAGACGGTCAGCGCGTAAGAGGCCAGCGGCAGGGCGGGAATGATCCAGGCGTGCTGCGGCATCCCTCGGCTCGCCCCCCTCAGCCCTTGAGGGCGTCGAACTCGTTCACGTCGGCAGAGCGCCGCCGCCTGAGCAGGGCCAGGACGATGGCCAGGCCCAGGCTGACTTCCGCCGCCGCGACGGTGATGACGAAGATGGCGAACATCGGCCCCCTCACCGGGTCCGCCGCCCCCAGGTGGCGCGAGAAGGCGACGAAGTTGATGTTGACCGCGTTGAGCATGAGCTCGATGCTCATGAGGATCGCCACCGGGTTCGTCCGGCGCAGGGCCCCGAACACGCCCAGGGAGAACAGCAGCGTGCTGACGGCGAAGAAGTAACCCACCGGTACCCCGGCCTCGGGCATCACCGCTCCCCCTCCCCCTTGCTCAGGACGATGGCGCCCACCATGGCCGCCAGGAGGAGCACCGAGGCGACCTCGAACGGCACCAGGTAGGTGGTCAGCAGGGCGCGCGCCAGCTCCCCCAGGCCCACCGGGCGCCCCTCCGGCCCCGCCAGGAGGGCCGAGCCGGCGAAGGCGGCCAACAGGAGGGCGGCCAGGCCGGCGGCCAGCGCCGCCGGGACAGCCCCCCAGCGGGGGGAGGTCAGCCGCCTGAAGAGCGGCAGCTTCAGCCCCCGGACCTCCCTGATATCCGAGAGCATGATGGTGAACAGGAGCACGGTCATCACCGCCCCGGCGTAGACCAGCACCTGCACGAAGGCCAGGAAGTCGGCGCCCAGCAGGGCGTAGAAACCCGCCACGCCGACGAAGGCGATGGCCAGGTAGAGGGCGGCGTGGGTGATCGTCTCGTCGACCACCACCCGGTAGGCGGAGTAGAGCGTCACCCCGGCCAGGAAGAAGAAGGCCACCAGCGGCCAGTTCAAATCTTCTCACCCCCGGCGATGCGCACGGCGTGCGACCGCTTCCAGATCTCGGCCAGCTGATCCCGGTTGAAGACCAGGTCGGCGCTGTCGTATTGGGCGAGCTCCGTGTAGTCCGACATCTCCAGGGAGTCGAAGGGGCAGGCCTCGACGCACACGTTGCAGACCAGACAGCGGGTGTAGTCGAGCTGGTAGACGGCGGGGTACTGCTTCCTCTTGCCGTCGGGCCCGACGACCGGTTCCACGGTGATCACGTTCACCGGACACGCCCGGGCGCAGAGGCCGCACGCGGTGCAGTTCAGGTCGCCCGTCTCAGGGTTCACCTTCAGGGCCGGTATCCCCCGGATACCCTTCGGGTAGGGGGGCTTCTCCGTCGGGTAACGGATCGTTATGGGTTTGCGCAGCATCTCCGAGAAGGTGATGCGGTGCCCCGCCGCGAAGCTCCTGACCGTCCTCCAGAGGTCGGCGAGCAGGCCCACTTCCTTCACCCCCGTTCACCGGACCGCCATCCAGGCGGCCGTGAGCACCAGGTTGAGGAGGCTCAGGGGCAGCAGGAACTTCCACCCCAGGTCCAGGACCTGGTCGATGCGCAGCCGCGGCAGGGTCCAGCGGATCCACATGGCGACGAAGACCAAGAGGTAGGCCTTGATGAACAGCCACCACCAGCCGTCGGCCAGCCCGAAGGGGCCCTGCCAACCGCCGAGGAACAGGGTCGCCGTCAGCAGCGCCGCCGCCACCAGGCCGGCGTACTCGGCGAAGAAGAACATCGCCCAGCGGATGCCGCTGTACTCGGTGACGTACCCGAGGATGATCTCGGACTCCCCCGTCACCAGGTCGAAGGGGGTCCGGTTCAGCTCGGCGAGGGAGGAGATGAAGAAGACCACGAAGGCCAGGAACTGGGGCCCGATGAACCACATCTTCTCCTGCGCCCGGACGATGTCCACCAGGCTCAGGGAGCCGGCGATCATGACCACCCCCAGCAGGGAGAGCACCAGGGGTATCTCGTAGCTCACGATCATGGCGATAGCGCGCATGGCGCCCAGCAACGAGTACTTGTTGTTGGAGCCCCAACCGGCCATGAAGATGCCCAGGACGGTGAAGGAGGTGACGGCTGCCAGGTAGACGACGGCCACGTTCAGGTCGCGCAGGGCGCCGATGCCCGGGCCCACCGGGATCACCAGGTAGACCATGATGGCCGGGAAGAAGACGACGGCGGGCGCCAGCGCCCAGACCCAGCGGTCGGCGGCCGCCGGCATCACGTCCTCCTTGGCGAAGAGCTTGATGCCGTCGCCGATGGACTGGAGGATGCCGCCCGGGCCGCCGATCACCTCCGGACCCAGCCGGCGGTGGATGCGGGCGGCGATCTTCCGCTCCGCCCAGATGAGCAGCGCGGCGTTCACCGCGGCGAAGTTCACGGCGATGAAGGCCTTCAAGGCGGCCAGGACCAGGGTCATCAGCGGTCCACCTCCCCGAAGACCGGGTCCAGGGTGGCCAGGACCACGATGAGGTCGGCCAGCTTCAGGCCCTTGACCAGGTACGGCAGGAGCTGCAGGTGGACGAAGGCGGGCGAGCGCCACTTGAAGCGGTACGGGTGGGGGCCGCCGTCGCTGACGATGTGGCAGGCCACCTCGCCCCGCGGGGCGTCCACGTGCTGGTAGTAGTCGCCCTTGGGCAGCTTGAGGATGCCCCGGGGCACCTTGCCCATGACCGGCCCGTCGGGGATCTGGGCCAGCGCCTGGCGGATGATGCGGATGCTCTCGCGGATCTCGTACATCCGCACCAGGCAGCGGTCGCGGCCGTCGCCCTTCTCCCCCACCGGGATGTCGAACTCGAAGCGGTCGTAGATGCAATAGGGGTCGTGCTTGCGCAGGTCCCAGCGCACGCCGGAGGCGCGGAGGACCGGCCCGCTGGCCCCGTAGGCGATGGCCACATCGGGCGGCAGGATCCCCACCCCCTCCATGCGCGCCCGGAAGATCTCGTTCTTCATCAGGAGGTCCATGTACTGCGGCCAGCCCCGGTTCTCGAGGTAGTCGAGGTAGGCCGCCAGGTCGTCCAACCAGCCGTCGGGCACGTCGTTGCGCACGCCCCCGATGCGGAAGTAGTTGTAAAGCAGGCGCGCCCCCGTCGCCCGGTCCAGCAGGTCGAGGGCGTACTCCCGATCCCGGAAAGCGTACACAAAGGCGGTCGTCGCCCCGATGTCCGCCCCGAAGGTGCCGAAGTAGAGCTGGTGGCTCAGGACCCGCTGCAGCTCGGCGAAGATCACGCGCAGGTACTGGGCGCGCTCGGGCACCTCGATGCCGAGGGCGCCCTCCACCGCCAGCACGTAGCAGAGCTCGTTGGTCAGGGGGGAGAGGTAGTCGAGGCGGTCGGTCATGGGAATGATCATGGGATACTGCATGGACTCGTAGATCTTCTCGTGGTTCCGGTGCAGGTAGCCGATCACCGGCTGGGCGTCCACGATGGTCTCGCCCTCGAGGGTGACGATCACCCGCAGCACCCCGTGGGTGCTCGGGTGCTGGGGACCGATGTTGAGGTCGATGGTCTCGCGCTGCAGGTCGGGCGGCAGCGGCGCGCGCGTCTCCAGCGCGCCCTTCATGAACAGCTGCTCCTCAGGCGCCACGTCCCCTCATCCCCTCCCGCCCTCAGCGCTGCCGCACCTTGCGCTCCCGCTGCGGGCGCCGGTCGACGAAGTCTTTCCTCAGGGGATGCCCCTCGTATCCTTCCCAGAGCAGGATGCGCTTGAGGTTGGGGTGGTTGCGGAAGCGGATCCCGAGCAGGTCCCAGGCCTCGCGCTCGTGCCAGTCGGCCCCGGGCCAGACCGGGGTGACGCTGTCCACCTCCGGGTCGTCCGGCGGCAGGTCCACCTTGAGCACCACCTTGGCCCCGGAGGAGACACCGATCAGGTGGTACACCACCTGCAGCCGGTCGCGCAGGTCCACCCCGGTGATGTTACTCAGGTAGTCGCAGGTGACGCCGGGCATGTCCCGCAGGGCGCGGGCCACCTCGAGCAGGGACTCGCGGGGGACGCGGAACCCGATGCCCCACTTGACGTCGGGGTCGACCTCCACCTGCGGGAACTGCTCCAGCACCACCCGCCTCAGGTCCTCGAGCTGAGCGGTCAAGGGAGCCCCTCCTGCCTCCGCTTCCTGCCCGCCTCACGGATCTTCTCTCTTAGCAGGTAGATACCCTGCAGGACCGCTTCCGGCCGGGGCGGGCACCCGGGTACGTAGACGTCGACCGGGATCAGCTTGTCCACCCCGTCCACCACGTTGTACCCCTGGTAGAACGGGCCGCCATTGATGGCGCACCCGCCGACGGCGATGACCCAGCGCGGCTCGGCCATCTGCTCGTAGATGGTCACGATGGCGGGCGCCATCTTCTCGGTGATCGTCCCGGCCACGATCATCACGTCGCAGGCCCGGGGCGAGAACCAGGGTACCATCCCGTGGCGGTCCAGGTCGAACTTGGGCATGCCGGCCGCCATCAGGCCCTCGATGGCGCAGCAGGCGGTGCCGATGGGGTAGTACCACAGCGAGTTGGCCCGCGCCCAGTTGACCAGGTTCTGGACGGTGGTGGTGACCACGCCCGGCAGATGCCGCCAGAAGGGCGGGAGGAACTCCGCCTCCTGGCTCCCCACCCGCTCGGGCGGGATCTCCTCGAAGCGGCGCGCCAGCTTGACGTTGCCCAGGCGCGCCCCGAACCGCTCCTCGCGCTCTACACCCACCGGAGCACCCTCTTCCTCCAGGCGTACGCCAGGCCGACCACCAGGATGGCGACGAACACGAACATCTCCCAGAAGGCGAAGGCGCGGTCGATGTCCCGGAAGACGACCGCCCACGGGTACAGGAACACCGTCTCGACGTCGAAGATGACGAACAGCAACGCGAAGAGGTAGTAGCTGACGTGGAACTTCACCCGCGCGTCCCCGTAGGGGGGCATGCCGCTCTCGTAGGTGGTCCGCTTGTCGGCATACGGCAGGTCCCGGCGCAGGAGCTTCGAGATGAGGACGTTGAGGAGGGGGAAGGAAAAGCCGGCCAGGAAGAAGACGAGCACGTCCACGTACTGGTCCATCGTTCGCCCCCCTTGACCGGAGCGCCGACCGCACCCTTCGGATTTCGTACATTGAGAGAAATTATAAGGCGGTCGCCGCGGGATTCAAAGGGGCCGGGCCGCGGCGCGCGCCGCCGACTGCCGGATGCGGGCGATGGCCCCGGCCACGTCGGCCTCGCCGAAGACGGCCGAGCCGGCTACCAGCACGTCCGCCCCGGCCTCGACCACCAGCGGCGCGGTGTCGGCGTTCACCCCTCCGTCCACTTCCAGTTCGCCGCGCCACAGGCCGCCGCGCCGGGCCTCGGCGAAATGGCGGATCTTCGGCAGCACGGCCGGGATGAAGCGCTGCCCCCCGAACCCGGGGTTGACCGTCATGCAGAGGATCAGATCCACCTTGTCGAGGACGTAGTCCACCACGTTCGGGGGCGTGGCCGGGTTGAGGGCCACCCCCGCCCTCTTGCCCAAGCCGCGGATCTGGGCCAGCAGCCGGTCGAGGTGCACCGTCGCCTCGGCGTGTACCGTGATGTAGTCGGCCCCCGCCGCCGCGAACGCCTCCACGTACCTCTCCGGCTGCTCGATCATGAGGTGGACATCGAGGGGCAGGGAGGTCACCCGCCTGACCGCCTCGACCACCAGCGGGCCGATGGTGATGTTGGGGACGAAGTGGCCGTCCATCACATCCACGTGGAGCAGCTCCGCTCCTCCGGCCTCGGCCTGGCGGACGTGCTCGCCCAGCCTGCTGAAGTCGGCCGAGAGGATGGAAGGGGCGATCTTGAACCCGCTCACTGACCGCCCGCCCCGGAGCTGCAGACCCGGCAGGCGTTGCTGCTCAGGTGATCCCGGAACTCCGACGCGAACCGCTGGTAGGCGCTCTTAAAGACGAGAGAGCTGGCCTTGTCCAGGCCGCAGATGGTCTTCCGTCCCGTCAGCTGCAGGATGCCGTCCACGGCTCCATCCCAGTCCTCCCGCGCCGACCCGCTCTCGGCCTCGTCCAGGAGCTGGTAGAGGTCGCGCGTGCCCTTCCGGCAGGGGAAGCACTGCCCGCAGGTCTCGACGGCGAAGAAGCGCAGCACCTTGCGGGTCACCTCGACGATGCACTGGCTCTCGTCGAACACGTGGATGGTGGCCGAGCCGAGGGCCGACCCGCGCGCCCGGAGGGACGCGTGCTCCAGGGGCACGTCCAACTCCTCGGGGCTGAGGAAGCCGGAGGCATAGCCACCCGGCAGCACGGCCAGGATCCGCCCGCGGGGACCCCCCCCATATTCGTTTATGACGGCGCTGAGGGGCGTACCCGCCTCCACCTCGTAGACGCCGGGCTTCTTGACCCCGTGGAGGGTCACCAGGATGGTGCCCGGGGTGTCCGAGGTGCCGAACTGGCGGTACCACTGGGGGCCGTTGCGGACGATGGGCTCCACGTTGGCGATGGTCTCCACGTTGTTGACCAGGGTGGGGAAGCCCCACAGACCCCGCACCGTCGGGTACGGAGGCTTGGGTTTGGGCTTGGCCACCCCACCCTCCAGCACCCGGATCACCGCCGTCTCCTCGCCGGCCACGTACCCGATGCCGGCCGGATGGGTCTGCAGGTCGAGGGAGAAACCCGTGCCCAGCACGTTCTCCCCCAGGAGCCCCAGCGCGCGGGCGTCCTCGATCGCCCCCTCGATGGCGGCCCGGCAGTCGTCCGCCTCGTGATGAATATAAATGTATCCCTTCGTGGCCCCGACGGCATAGGTGGCCAGGATGGAGCCGGCCACCACCCGGTGGGGCAGGCGCTTCATGAGGAACCGGTCCTTGTAGCTGCCCGGCTCCCCTTCCGCACCATTCACCACCAGGAACTTCTGCTCCGCCTCCGCGCCGGCGACGCCCTGCCACTTGATCCCTGTCGGGAAGCCCGCGCCGCCCCGACCGCGCAACCCCGAAGCCAGCACGTCGTTCACCAGCTCGGCCGGAGACCTGGTCCGCAGCGCTTCGGCCGCGGTCTCCAGCGGCCTCCTCGCCGCTTCGGGATCGTCCAGGTCAGCCAGAAGGATCAAAGAGTTGGCCTTGGACACGGTCATCTCTCCGTCCCCTGTTTGACTCGTGCCCCCAGCCGGACCGGCTGGGGACGCAGGCAGCACTGGCCACCCTTGACTACAATACCTATGTCATGGCGATGGAAAAGGCAACGGGCGGGCGATGAACAGTATGAATGAAGCATGCAACTTACACATACGCGCCGTGAACGGCATGAAAGGGCGTTCGAAGGCGGTCAGCCGACCGCCTGAATAGTGCCGTTCGCCCGGCGGCGCCGTCACCTGGCGGTCAAGGCATTGATCGGCAAACGGGCTATCTCTTATAGTCTATAGAGGTTACGGGTAACCGTACCGGGAATTGACCACGGGCAAGCGCCATCCCAACCGCCCGCCGCGCCGACCGCGCGGGACGGCATCGGCGCGCCGGGGAGCATCACCGGCATTGCCTGGGGAAGGAGTCGAAGCCATGAGGCGCGTCACCATCGTCGGTTTCGCCGGAGACAGCGGAGCGGGGAAGTCCACATACGTGAAGGCCGTCGCCTCGCTCCTCGGCCCCGAGCGCGTCACCATCATCGGGCTGGACGACTACCACACCCTCGATCGGGCGCAGCGCAAGGCCGTCGGCATCACGCCGCTCAACCCGCGCTGCAACGACCTGGGGCTGCTCGTCGACCACGCCTGGCAGCTCAGGCGGGGAGAGACGATCGTGAAGCCGGTGTACGACCACAGCACCGGAACCTTCGGCGCACCCGAGACGGTCACGCCGGGCGACTACGTCATCCTCGAGGGGTTGCATGCCCTGTACCTGGAGATGTTGCGGGCGGCCGAGGACCTGAGGGTCTACTTCGACACCGATCCGGAGCTCAAGCTGCGCTGGAAGATCGAGCGCGACGTGGCCGACCGGGGCCACACGCTGGAGCAGGTGAAGCAGGAGATCGCCATGCGCCAGCCGGACATCCGGGCCTATATCGAGCCGCAGAAGGTTCACGCCGACCTCATCATCCAGCTCGCGCCCAAGGAGGGCACCGAAAAGGAGATCAAAGTCTACCTGTGGGAGCGGCCGAGCCCGCATTCCATCCACTCTCGCCTCGCCCGCGGCACCTGGCTGGAGCGCCTGGGAATCGTCGCCGGCGCCGGGAGCGTGAACGGTCAGACCTTCGAGACCCTCGAGCTGCGGGAAACGGTGCCGCCGGAGACGGCGCGGGCGCTCATGGCGGAGCTGGGCGTCGCGGCGCCGGCCGCCGCTGCCTCCGGCCTCGACCCCGTGGCCCTGAGCCATCTCCTGGTCGCCTGGCGCATCCTGACCTGCCGCCAGGCTGCGACGGAGGTGCTGGCCGTCCATGCCGCCCAGGGTTGAGGCAGCCAACCGCGACTACGCCGACCTGGAAGAGAAGGCCCGCCTGCTCCGCCGGCACGTGATCGTGCAGACGGCGGCCGCAGCCTCCGGCCATCCCGGGGGTTCGCTCTCGGCGGCCGACATCGTGACGGCCCTCTATTTCCGCGTTCTCCGCGGCCTGGACCCGGCCAACCCGAGGAACCCCGACCGGGATCGCTTCGTCCTCTCCAAGGGTCACGTCTGTCCGGTCCTCTACGCCGCCCTCGCGGAGAAGGGGTTCATCCCGCGGGAGGAGTTGATGACCTTCCGCAAGTTGCACTCCCGGTTGCAGGGCCACCCGGACATGACCAAGGTGCCCGGGGTGGAGGCCAGCGCCGGTTCGCTGGGGCAGGGGCTGTCCATGGCCGTCGGCATGGCCCTGGCCGCCAAGCTGGACGGACGCTCTTACCGCGTCTATTGCCTGCTAGGCGACGGGGAATGCCAGGAGGGCCAGGTGTGGGAGGCCGCCATGTCGGCAGCGCACTACAAGCTGGACAACCTGGTGGCCATCGTCGACCGCAACGGGCTGCAGATCGACGGCCCCACGGAGGAAGTGATGTCCCTCGGGGACCTGGTGGCCAAGTGGCGCGCCTTCGGCTGGCACGCCCTCGAGATCGACGGCCATTCCTTCCCCGAGATCCTGGCCGCCTTCGAGGAGGCGGCTGCCACCACCGGGCGGCCGACAGCCATCGTGGCCAGGACCGTCAAGGGCAAGGGCGTGTCGTTCATGGAGAACGCCGTCGAGTGGCATGGGGTGGCGCCCAACGCCGAGCAGCGCGACCTGGCCCTCGCCGAGCTGGGAGGAGTCTGAAGTGAGCGCGAACCAGACGATACAGGCACCGGCCCCCGTCTCGCCTCCGAAGCCGGCCGAGGCGGCCACGCGCGAAGGCTACGGCAAGGCCCTGGCCGAGCTGGCGGGCGATCCCCGCATCGTCGTGCTGGACGCCGACCTGTCCAAGTCGACCATGTCCTACTCCTTCGCCAAGGCGGGCGCCCGGGACCGCTTCTTCAACCTGGGCATCGCCGAGGCCAACATGATGGGCGTGGCCGCCGGCCTGGCCAGCTGCGGCAAGATCGTCTTCGCCTCCACCTTCGCCATCTTTGCCACCCAGCGCGCCTTGAACCAGGTGTTCCAGTCCATCTGCTACCCCGGTCTCAACGTCAAGATCGGCGCCACCCACGCCGGGGTCACCGTGGGCGAAGACGGGGCGACCCATCAGGCCATCGACGACATCTCCCTCATGCGCGGCCTGCCCAACATGACGGTGGTGGTGCCGGCCGACTTCACCGAGGCCAGGCTCTTCACCCTGGCGGCGGTGGAGCACGAGGGGCCGGTCTACCTCCGCTTCGGCCGGGCCAAGGTGCCGGTGATCTACGGCGACGATCACCGCGTCCGCATCGGCCAGGCCGACGTGCTGCGCCGGGGCGCCGACGTCACCCTCGTGGCCTGCGGGGTGATGGTCGCCGAGGCGTTGAAGGCGGCGGACCTCCTGGCGAGCGAGGGGATCTCGGCCGAGGTGATCAACTGCTCCACCATCAAGCCCCTCGACGCCGAGACCATCCTGGCCAGCGCCGCGCGCACCGGCGCCGTCGTCACCGCCGAGGAGCACACCATCTACGGCGGCCTCGGCAGCGCCGTGGCCGAGCTGCTGGGCGAGCACCTCCCCGTGCCCCTGCAGCGCGTCGGCATCCGCGACCAGTTCGGGCAGTCGGGCACGGCCAAGCAGCTCCTGGAGGAGTACGGGCTGACCGCCCCGCACATCGCTGCGGCCGCCCGCGCCGTCCTGGCCCGCAAGGGCGGGTAGCGCCGCCCGTCAGGCGCCCCAGCGCTCGCCCAAAGCGGCTGCCCTCTGGGTCCGGAGGCCCGTCGGCAACGTCCGCTTCGCCGCCGACCTGCGCGGGGAGAGGACCCTGCGGGCGGCGCTGGCCGACTGCGAGGAGGCGGCGCGCCTCGGCATCCACGCCGTGCCCACGGTGCTGGTGGGCCACAGGGTGGTCCAGGGAGCGGTGCCCGTCGAGACCTACCGCTTCGCCCTCGCGGCGGCGTTGGGCGACAAGACTCCTTAGTCGTCGGCCTCCTCGACGTGGGCCTCACCCTCGCCTTACCGGGGTCCGAGACCAGTTCGCCGGCCTAGCGTCAGGAGTGCCTGCAGGTGGCACCAGCATCGCAGTTACTTGACGAGCTGTTGTGCCACTAATACAGTTCTACTTGAAATACTTTAACGGGAGGCTCCCAGTGACGCTTCGATAGCTGGAAGAACTGCTGGACACGTTGCGCCGACGGCGAACTGAGCTTGACGACATCGAAGTCAAGGCTGCGGAAAAAGGCACACCCCAGGACATATGGAAAACGCTGTGCGCCTTCGCCAACCGGCCCGGCGGGGGCACCATCCTGTTCGGCATCGACGGCAAGAGCTTCGAGGTTGTAGGAGTAGGCGATCCCGACCAACTACAGCGTGACTTGGCGGAAGCGGCTTCCGGGCTCGAACCGCCGGTACGCTTCGCTCTTTCGGCCCACGTTCTCGGGACCCGCGTCGTCCTCGCGGTGGAGGTGCCCGAGGTCGAACCGCAGTTCCGCCCCTGCTATCACCGGGCCAAGGGACCCTACCACGGCGCGTACATTCGGGTTGGGGACGGAGAGCGCCCCATGACCGAGTACGAGGTCTACTTGGCGCTCAGCTCCCGCGTCCAACCGATCGAGGACCTCCGTCCCGTACAGGATGCCTCACTCGACGACCTGGACCAGCCGCGGCTCGACGCGTTCCTGACGCAGGTGCAGCGGCGCCGGCCGGCGCTGGCTAGATTCGCTGGTGACCGGGCCTCTCTCCTGCGCGCGCTGAACATCGTCTCAAGACAAGACCCGCTTCGCCCGACACTCGCCGGACTCCTGGTGTTCGGGCGCTACCCGCAAGCCTTCTTCCCCTCTCTGGTAATCACGCTCTCGGCCTACGCAAGCGATCAGCCGGATCCGACGGAGCGGCTCGCAGTCGACGTCCGCTGCGAGGGACCGCTCGCCGACATGCTGGAAGACGCCCTGCAAGCCGTCCAAGGGATCGCCCGGTCCCGGGTCCTCGTCCGCGGGTTGCACCACGAGACCGTTCCCGAGTACCCACTCGCCGCGGTCCGGGAAGCCCTGGTCAACGCCGTCGCCCATCGGGACTACAGCCGGTATGCCCTGGGCACCCAGGTGCAGGTGCGGTTCTTCCCGGACCGCGTGGAGATCCAGAACCCAGGGGGGCTGTACGGACCGGTGAGCCTGGAGCTACTCGGGGAACTCGGCATCCAGTCTACCCGCAACGCCGCTCTGGCCAGGCTTCTGGAGGACCTCGGCCCGATGGAGAACCGTGGCACAGGGCTGGCTGCCATGGCGTCCGCCATGCGGGCTGCCCAGCTGCCGCCGCCCGAATTCCGGGACGGCCGGACGTATTTTCGCGTCACGCTCAGGAACGAGACACTGCTGAGCAGAGAGGTCCTGGAGTGGCTCAAGGCGTTCGCCCACCTTGATCTTACGGAGCACCAGCGCCTGGCGATGGCCTATGTGCGCCGGTTCGGCCGGATCACCAGCAGGGAGTACCGGCTCCTGCAGGCGGTCGACAGTCGGCAGGCCAGCCGCGACTTGAAGCAACTGGTCGAAAAGGACGTCTTCGAGCAGGTCGGCCTGCGGGGCGGGACCTATTACGTGTTGACACCCTCCGCAGGACGGCCCGTCCACGCGCCTCCCGACCTCGATCCTACCGGTCGCAAGATCCTTGCCGCCCTCGCCGGTCGGGGCGAACTGGGGACCACGGAGCTGGCGGAGCTGCTGGGGCTGCCTCGCCACGAAGTCCTGAAAAACATCCGCGCCTTGCTCGGCCGAGGGTTGATCGAGCCGACCACCACGGTGCTGCGCGCGCCCAACCGCCGCTACCGCCTGGCGGGCAAATCACCCCAGCAGGATTGACTCGGCCCGGCCCTCCTCGGGGACACCCGCGCCGCTCCGTCTGCTTTGGAGGATCAACGGCGCCAGCAACACCCGGAGGGGACACCTCAGTCCTCGGCCTCCTCGGCGTAGGCCTCCTTGAGACGGGCGACCACGGCCGGGTCGGCTAGGGTGGTGGTGTCGCCCAGCGCCCGCCCCTCGGCGATGTCGCGCAGGAGGCGGCGCATGATCTTGCCGCTGCGCGTCTTGGGCAGGTCGGCGGTGAAGATGACGTCCTCCGGCCGGGCGATGGGGCCGATCTTGCGCGCCACGTGGGCCTTGAGCTCGTCGGCCAGCTGCGGCGTCGCGGCCACCCCCTCCTTGAGGTTGACGAAGGCGGCGATGGCTTGGCCCTTCACCTCGTGGTGGCGCCCGATCACCGCCGCCTCGGCCACCGCCGGGTGGTCCACCAGGGCGCTCTCCACCTCCATGGTCCCCAGCCGGTGGCCGGCCACGTTCACCACGTCGTCCACCCGACCCATGATCCAGAAGTAACCGTCTTCATCCTTCTTGGCCCCGTCCCCGGTGAAGTACAGGCCGGGGAAGCGGCTCCAGTAGGTCTGGACGTAGCGGTCGGGGTCGCCGTAGATGGTGCGCAGCATGGAGGGCCAGGGGGAGCGGATCACCAAGTACCCGCCCTGTCCGGGGCCGACCGGGTGGCCGTCGGCGTCCACCACCTCGGCGTCGATCCCGGGCAGGGGCCGGGTGGCCGAGCCGGGCTTGGTGCGGGTCAGCCCGGGAAGGGGGCTGATCATGATCGCCCCCGTCTCCGTCTGCCACCAGGTGTCGACGATGGGGCAGCGGCCGCCCCCGATGTGCCGGTGGTACCACATCCAGGCCTCCGGGTTGATGGGCTCGCCCACGGTGCCCAGGAGGCGCAGGCTACTCAGGTCGTGACGGGCCGGGTGCTCCTCGCCCCACTTCATGAAGGCGCAGATGGCCGTGGGGGCCGTGTAGAAAACGCTGACGCGGTACTTCTCCACCAGGCTCCAGAAGCGGTCTCGGGCCGGGAAGTCGGGCGCGCCCTCGTACATCAACACCGTGGCGCCCAGGGCCAGGGGGCCGTAGACCACGTAGCTGTGCCCGGTGATCCAGCCGATGTCGGCCGTGCACCAGTAGACGTCCTCTTCCTTGAGGTCGAAGACCATGTGGGTGGTGGCGGTGACGCCCGTCAGGTACCCGGCGGTGGTGTGAAGGACGCCCTTGGGCTTGCCGGTGCTGCCGCTGGTGTACAGGATGAAGAGGGGGTCCTCCGCGTCCATCTCCTCGGAGGGAACGACGGCGGGCGGCCGGTCCATCAGCTCGTGCCACCACAGGTCGCGCCCGGCCTGCATCGGCGCCAGCGAGGGGTCGCCCACCCGCCGCAGCACCACCACCCTCTCGACGGTGGGGGCCCGGCGCAGCGCCTCGTCGGCGGCTTCCTTGAGGCGAACCACGCTACCCCGCCGGTAGCCGCCGTCGGCCGTGATCAGCACCTTGGCGCCGGCGTCGTTGATCCGCTCCCGCAATGCCTCGGCGCTGAAGCCGCCGAAGACGACGCTGTGGACGGCACCCAGGCGCGCGCAGGCCAGCATGGCGATGGCCAGCTCCGGCACCAGGGGCATGTAGAGCGTCACCCGGTCGCCCCGGCGCACCCCCAGGTCGCGCAGGGCGGCGGCGCAGCGGTTAACCTCCCGGTACAGGTCACCGTAGGTGAGGACCCGCTCCTCGCCCGGCTCCCCCTCCCAGATGAAGGCCGCCTTGTTGCGCCGCCAGGTGGCGACGTGCCGGTCCACACAGTTGTGCGAGGCGTTCAGCCTCCCGCCGACGAACCACCGGGCGAAGGGAGGGTCCCACTCCAGCACCCGGTCCCATTTCCGGTACCAGTCCAACCGCTCGGCCTGCTCCGCCCAGTAGGCCTCCCGGTCGGCCGCCGCGCGGCGGTAGATCTCCTCGTCGCGGACGTTGGCCCGGGCGGCGAAGGGCGCCGGGGGCGGGAAGACCCGCTCCTCCTTCAAGAGCACCTCCAGGGTGCGGGCGTCAGCCATCCTTTCTCACCTCTCGTCGGGCCCCCGGGGCTGCCGGCCAGGGGGCGAACTCTTACGACCACTCGATCCCCTCGGGACCGGCCCTCAGGGTCACGTTTCGGTAAGGCGCCTCGAAACGGTAGACGAGGGTGCCAAAGCGGACCTGCACCCCGGGGTGGACGCGCGTGAACGTCACCTTGCCCTCCCGGGGCACCTCGATCTCGCAGGAGGATTCGCCGGGCGAACCGGCCTCCCCGACATACACGTTTCCCCCGCTCACGACCTGCCCCGCCCGCAACGCGCCCTCGATGATCACGTCCCCGCCGGCCACGATGCGGGCGTAGAAGCAGCCTTTGCGGACGGTCACCGTCCCCGCCGCCTCCAGGGTGGCGTTCTGCGCGTAAGACGCCTTTATGCTCCCCGCCGCCCTGCCCTGGTATATGAGATGCAGTTTCCGGCCCAGCTCCTCCAGCCTCCCCAGGGTCAGCCCGGAAGCGGGCTTGACGAGCAGGTCGCGGACCTCCTCCCATACTCCCTGCTCCGCATCCCCCTGCGGGGGGTCGGCCAACGCCTTGCGGAGGTTACCGAAACGGGTCTCGAGCAGCAGGCGCACCGCGTCGGCACACCGCAGCCCCCGCTCCTCAAGCTGGCGGCAGGCCGCGATCAGGCGGTCGAAGTCGAGGACCAGGAGGCCGAGGCTGCGCTCGCCGCCGGCGGTGACCCTCGCCCCGACCACCTGCCCCACCACGGCTACATCGGTGCCCGCGACCACCTCGGACGCCTCGACGTCGCCCCGCACCAGGACGGATTCCGTGGCCTGGACGCTGCACCCCGCCCGCACGCTGCCCTGGATGGCCAGGGAGCCTCGGATCTTGAGGTTGCCCGTGGTGAGGTCCACGTCGCCCGGGATGGTCACCAGGGGGTCCACTTTCACCAGGACGATGCGGCCCTGACACAGCGCCACGGGCATCCCGGGCTGGGTCGCCACCGCCACCGCGCTTTCCCCCTGGGGCTCGGCCAGGATCTCCACGCCCGGACCGGCGATCAGGCGGGCGGGAGAGACCTTCCGCGGCGGGAGCTCCTCGCCCGTGACGGCGCAACCCGCAACGCCCGGCACCGGCGGGTGGAGGATGGCCAGTTTCTGTCCCGGCACCGCCTCGGGGAAGACAAGGCCGGCGCGCCAGTCGACGCGCTGGTTCTCGTCCTCCGGTGCCCCGCGCGTCACGTCCGTGGGGAAGAGGATCTCCACCCAGCCATCCTTGCCCTCGATGGGGGGCAGGCCGCGGGCCACCTCCACCGCCACGCCCGGTGGCGAAACGAGCGCCCGCGCCAGGGCGTTCTCGTCCACCCCGAACCGCACGCCGAGGGCCTCCAGCTCCGCCCGTACCTCCTCCAAGCTGGGCGGCGGGACTTCGCCTTCCTCGGAGGGCGGAAGGAGCCTCATCACCACCGTCAGCCTGTCCGGGGAGACGACGAGGCTGAAGCGACGCCCCGAGAGCGGCCGCGTGGATACCACTCCGGCAACCCTCCCCCCACCGTCCCACTAATCAAGAATTGTAGTTCAAAGAAACGAAGATGTGGTCCAGAGCGCCTAGTCGCCGTCGAAGAAGACGTGCTCGGCGCGGATGCCCCGGCTCGAACCGTCACCCAGGTGGAGCCAGCCGAAGGAGAAGCGGGGTTCCCGGCGCCTGTCCGTCGCCGAGCCGGAGTTGAAGAGCAGCAGGCTACCCCGCCGTTCCAGCAGCGGGCGGTGGGTGTGGCCGAAGATGACGGCGTCCGCCCCTGGGAAGGCAGCCACCGCCAGGTCGGCCGTCGCGCGCCGGTCGGCGCCGTCGCCGTGGATCAGCCCCAGGCGGTATCCGGCCAGCTCCACCAGGAGCCGCCGCGGCAGGCGCCGCCACACCTCCGGGGGATCCACGTTGCCCGCCACCGCGTAGACGGGCGCGAAGGCCGTCAGCTCGTCCAGGACGTCCTCGCTGTCCAGGTCCCCGGTGTGCAGGATGGCGTCGGCCTGCGCGAGGGCCTCGTAGACCAGGCGCGGCAACCGGCGGGCGCGGCCCGGGATGTGCGTGTCGGACAGCACCAGCACCTTCACCGGCTCGCCTCACCTCTCCTCCCCATAACCTAGCAGACCGCCAGCGAGGCGGCCAGCTCGTGCCGCACGGCGGCGTCGCTTTCCCCCGCCAGAGCACGGGAGAGAGCGTCCCGCGCCGCCGCGCGCACGGTCCCGCCCAGGGAGGGGGAGGCGGCGAAGCGGCCCAGCGCCCAAGCGGCGTGCAGCCGCAGCTCCGGGCGCGGGTCGCCCAGGTTCGCCAGCAGCGCCGGCAGGGTCGCGGGATGGCGGGCGTTGCCCAGCGCCACCAGGGCGTTGCGCCGCAGCACGTGACGGCCGCGCCAGCCGGCCGCGGTCCCCGCGTAGGTGCGGCGGAAGGCCGCCCGCCCGAGGAGGGCCAGCTCGCTCAGGCGCGGGCGCACCAGCTCCGGGTCGGCGTCGGCGCAACCCGCCGCCTGCCCGCGGTTCCGGGGACAGACCTCCTGACAGGTGTCGCAGCCCCAGACGCGGCGCCCCAGGGCCACCCTCAGCTCCCGGGGTATCACGCCCTTCATCTGCGTGGCATACGAAAGGCAACGCCGGTGGTCCAGCACGCCGGGGACGACCAGGGCTCCGGTCGGACAGGCCCGGAGGCAGCGGTCGCAGTCGCCGCAGCCGTCCGCCAGCGGGGGATCGGGTTCCAGCGGCACGGTGGTGACGATCTCCCCCAGCACCACCCAGGAGCCGGCGCCCGGGACGATCAGGCAGCAGTTCTTCCCCACCCAGCCCACGCCGGCGCGCGCGGCCGCCGCCCGCTCCACCAGCGGGCCCGTGTCCACCAGCACGGCGCAGGCAGCGCCTGGCGCCTCCCCGCAGAGGAAGGACGCCAGCGCGCGCAGCTTTTCCCGCAGCGTGCGGTGGTAATCCTCCCCCCAGGCGTAGCGGGCGACGACGCCCCGCGGCAGGCCGTCGGGCCCCTCCGCGGCCAGGGGCGGATACGGGCGGTAATACGAGACGGCGGCGACGACGATGGAACGCGCGCCCGGCAGGATGCGCTCCGGCGAACAGCGCTGCTCCAGATCGCGCGGCTCCAGGGGGCTCTCCAGGCCGGCGGCCCGCCGGCGCACCAGCACCTCCCGCTCCGCCGCGAAAGGCCGGGCCTCCGCCACCCCCAGGGCCACGATGCCCAGCGCGCGCGCTGCGTCCCTGAGCCTCTCCTTCAAGCGGCGCCGTGCCGGCATGCAAGGTTAATTTAGCAGAATCAGGCCGCCGCCGCACCGCATAGCGCCGCAACGCCGTGGGGAGTGATATGAACGACCCCCAAAATCCGCGAGGGAGGAACGGCCATGACGGTAGGTCAGAAGCTCCATCAGTGCCTGGCCCAGCTCGAGTCCGCGGCGACGAGCCTGAAGACCTTCGCCCTGGACACCCAGGACAAGAAGGCGCAGCAGCTCTATTCCCAACTCGCTCAGACGCTAGAGTCGCAGATCGTCGCGCCGCTGAAGAACCGCATCAACCAGGTCGAGGCCGAGGAGCCGCAGTATAGGGTGTACCAGCAGGCTCAGCAGCAGCCGGTCATCCGCCGCTGACCGGCCGGCTCCCACCAGCGGGACGGCGCCGGGCGCCTGCTTCCGCCCGGGGTGCCCGGCGCCCCCCAGCAGATCGGCCACCATGGCTCAGATCGGCGAGAGCAGGGCGACGCACTCGACGTGTGGCGTGTGGGGGAAGAGGTCGACCGGCCAGACCCGCTCCACCCGGTAGCCATCGGCCAGACGCGCCAGGTCGCGCGCCAGGGTGGCCGGATTGCAGGAGACATAGACGAGGCGCGGCCGCAGTTCCAGGCAGGTGCGCAGCACCGCCGGGTCGCAGCCCTGCCGGGGAGGGTCGAGGAAGACCGCCGCCGGCCGCCCGCCCTCGACCCGGCCCAGGCGTTCCTCCACCCGTCCCACGACGAAGGTGGCGTTGCCCACCCGATTGAGGGAAGCGTTCTCCCGGGCGTCGGCGACGGCCTCCGGCACCTCCTCGATCCCTACGGCGCGGCGGCAGCGGCGCGCCGCCAGAAGGGTGAGGGTGCCGGTGCCGCAGTAGGCGTCTACGACCAGGTCGCCGGGCCCGAGCCCCGCCTCCGCCAGCACCAGGGCGTAGAGGCGCTCGGCCTGCACCGGGTTCACCTGGAAGAAGGAGCGGGCCGAGACCTTGAAGCGCAGGCCGCCCAGCTCTTCCATAAGGTAGCCGCGTCCGTCGATCACCCGGGTGGCCGGCCCCAGGATCACGTTCGTCCGGGCGGTGTTGACGTTCAGGACCACTCCCACCAGCTCGGGGACGCGCGACCTCAGGGCGGCGGCCAGACCCCCCTCGTCCGGGAGCTCCCAGCCGTTGACCACCAGCACCGCCAGGGCCTCGCCCGTGCGCACGCCCACCCGGGCCACCAGGTGGCGGAGGAGCCCGGTGCCGCTCCCCTCGTCGTAGGGGGGCAGCCCCCGCGCCGCCACCTCCTCCCTCACCGCGGCCACCAGCCGGTTGATGAGCGGGTGATGGAGGGCGCAGCCCCCGGGCAGGTCGACCACCTGATGGGTGCCGCGGCGGTAGAAGCCCAGCGCCAGGCCGCCCCCCGGCGTGCGGCTGAAGGGGAGGGCCGCCTTGTTCCGGTAGTGCCAGGGGTCGTCCATGCCCAGGCACTCCTCCACAGGCACCCCCCGCAGGTGCCCCACGCGCTCGAGGGCGTCCACCACCAGGCGCCGCTTCCAGGTCAACTGGAGGCCGTAGTCGAGCTGCTGCCAGGCGCAGCCGCCGCAGGCGTCGGTCACCGGGCAGCGCGGGCTGGTCCGCCCCGCGCCCGCATGGAGCAGCCGCAGGGCCTCGGCCCGGGCGTAGCGCCGCTTCACCTCGGTCACGCGGGCGAGCACCCGGTCGCCCGGCACCGTCCGAGGCACAAAGACGGCGAACCCCTCGTGGCGCGCCACCCCGTCCCCCTCGGCGGCCAGGCCGGTGACCTCCAGCTCCACCTGCTGGCCCGGCGACAGCGGCGCGGCCTGCACGGCCGGTTCACCTACGGCTGCTGCTCCAGGAGTTCGGTGAGGATCTGGTTCGCGAGGGCCGGGTTCGCCTTGCCCCGCGTGGCCTTCATCATCTGGCCCACCAGGAAGCCGAGGGCGGCCTTCTTCCCGGCCCGGTAGTCGGCCACGGCGGGGCCGTTGGCCGCGAGCACCTGGCGGGCCACCTGGCGCAGCTCGTCGGCGTCGCTGATCTGCGTGAGCCCGGCCTCCCGCACGATCTCCTCCGGGGCGCGCCCGGTGCGGCAGGTCTGGGCGAACACCTCCTTGGCGATCTTGCCGCTGATGGTGCCCTCCTCGATCAGCCGCAGCAGGGACGCCAGGTGTCCCGGACGCAGCGGGATGTCCGCGAGGGAGCGCCCCTCGGCGTTGAGGAACCCCAGCAGCTCCACCATGACCCAGTTGCTAGCGCCCTTCGGGTTGGCGCCTGCCGCCACCGCCCCCTCGAAGAAGTCGGCCAGGGCGGGTTCCTGGACGAGCACCTCGGCGTCGTACTCCGGCAGCCCGTAGGCCTCGACGTAGCGGCGCCGGCGCGCGTCGGGCAGCTCGGGCAAGGAGGACCGGATCTCCTCCACCCAGGCCGGCGCGATCTCCAGCGGCACCAGGTCCGGGTCCGGGAAGTAGCGGTAGTCGTGGGCCTCCTCCTTGCTCCGGGAGGGGAAGGTGACGCCGCGCACCTCGTCCCAGTGACGCGTCTCGCGCACGATGCGCTGGCCGGCGTCCAGGAGGGCGGCCTGCCGGGAGACCTCGTACTCCAGGGCCCGCTGCACCGAGCGGAAGGAGTTCATGTTCTTGATCTCCACCAGCGTGCCCAGCTCCCGGCTGCCGGCCGGGCGCAGGGAGATGTTGGCGTCGCAGCGCAGCGAGCCCTCCTCCATCTTCACGTCGGAGACGCCCGTGTAGAGCATGATCGTCCGCAGCTCCTGGAGGTACAGCCGCGCCTCCTCGGGCGACCGCAGGTCGGGCTCGGAGACGATCTCGACGAGGGGGACGCCGGCACGGTTGAAGTCGACCAACGAGCCTCCGGCCACGCCCTCGTGGGTGGACTTGCCGGTGTCCTCCTCCAGGTGCAGCCGCCGGATGCCGATGCGCCGCTCCTGGCCGCCCACCCGGATCACCACGTGGCCGTTGACCCCCAGCGGCCGGTCGTACTGGGATATCTGGTAGTTCTTGGGGAGGTCCGGGTAGTGGTAGTTCTTCCGGTCGAACTTGCTGAAGGACGGGATCTGGCAGTTGAGGGCGAGGGCGGCCCGGATGGCGTACTCGACGGCGGTGCGGTTGGGCACGGGCAGCACGCCCGGCAGGCCCAGGCAGACGGGACAGACGTGGGTGTTGGGCGGCGCGCCGAAGGCCACCGGGCAGGAGCAGAACATCTTGGAGCGCGTCTTGAGCTCCACGTGCACCTCGAGGCCGATGACCACCTCGTACCTGCTCAACGCCCGCAACCCCTCCTCAGAAGGCGGCCGCCCCGGCCCGCGCCAGGGGGGGACGCCGCCGGTGGAAGTCGGTGTGCTGTTCAAAGGCGAAGGCGGCCCGCAGCAGGGTGCCCTCGTCGAAGGGGCGGCCGATGAGCTGCATCCCGACGGGGAGCCCCTCGTGGAACCCGCAGGGCAAAGACAGCGCCGGGAGGCCTGCCAGGTTGACGGGGATGGTGCACACGTCGGACATGTACATGGCCAGGGGATCGTCCACCTTCTCCCCGAGGCGGAAGGCCACCGTCGGGGCCGTGGGCGTGACCAGCACGTCGAAGCGCTCGAAGGCGCGCTCGAAGTCGCGCCGGACGAGGGTGCGGACCTTGAGGGCCTTGAGGTAGTAGGCGTCGTAGTAGCCGGCGCTCAGGGCGTACGTCCCGAGCATGATGCGGCGCCGCACCTCGGGGCCGAAGCCTTCCTGGCGCGTCTTCTTGTACATGGTGACGAAGTCGCCCCGCGCCGCCGCCCGGTGCCCGTAGCGGACGCCGTCGTAGCGGGCCAGGTTGGAGGAGGCCTCCGCCGGGGCGATGAGGTAGTAGGCGGCCAGGGCGTACTCGGTGTGGGGCAGGGAGCACTCCCCCACCTCGGCCCCCAGCTCGCCCAAGAGGTCCAGCGCCGCCGTGACCGCCTCCTTGACGGGCGGCGAGATGCCCGGGCCGAAGTACTCGCGGGGGACGCCGACGCGCAGTCCACGCACGTCCGGGACCAGGAACTCGGTGAAGTCCGGGACCGGCTCCGGCGCCGAGGTGGCGTCGCGCGGGTCGTGGCCGGCGATGGCGTTCAGCACGAGGGCGCAGTCGGTCACGTCCCGGGTGAGCGGCCCGATCTGGTCCAGGGAGGAGGCGAAGGCCACCAGCCCATAGCGGGACACGCGCCCGTAGGTCGGCTTCAGGCCGACGATCCCGCAGAAGGCGGCGGGCTGGCGGATGGAGCCGCCGGTGTCCGAGCCCAGGGCGAACACGGCCTCGCCGGCGGCCACCGCCGCCGCCGACCCGCCGCTGGAGCCGCCCGGCACGCGCTGGGTGTCCCACGGGTTGCGCGTGGGGAAGAAGGCGGAGTTCTCCGTCGAGGAGCCCATGGCGAACTCGTCCATGTTCGTCTTGCCTACCAGGCCGCAGCCGCACTCCCCCAGCCGCGCCACCACCGTGGCGTCGTAAGGGGGGACGAAGCGGGCCAGCATGCGGGAGGAGCAGGTGGTGGCCACCCCCCGCGTTACCAGGTTGTCCTTGAGCGCCATGGGGATGCCGGCTAGGGGGTGCAGGGACCGGCCGGAGCTTCTGGCGGCGTCGGCGGCCTGGGCGGCTGCCAGCAGGCGCTCGGGGGTGAGGGTGACGAAGGCCCGCACCTCCGGCTCGACCGCCTCAACCCTCTCCAGGCAGGCGCGGGCGATCTCCACGGCGCTGGCCTGTCCCCCGGCCAGCAGCTCGCGCAGCTCGTGGGCGGTGAGGTCGCAGAGGGGTGTCACCCTTCCGCCTCCACGATCTTCGGCACCTTGAAGTAGTACCCCTGGCGCTCTGGGGCGTTGGCCAGGGCTTCATCCGGCGTCAGGGTCGGCCCCGGCTCGTCCGCGCGCCAGGCGTTCCGCAGGGGCAGGACGTGCGCCATGGGCTCCACGTCCTCCGTGTCCAGCTCGCGCAACTTCTGCATGTACTCGAGGATGCGTCCGAGCTGCCGGGCCATGCCGTCCACCTCGGCGTCGTCCAGCCCGAGGCGGGCCAGCTCGGCCACCCGCCGGACCTCTTCGGCACTGATACTCACAGACACGCCACCTTCCGCCGCGGGTTGAGGCGCCCCGCCCCGGACAGCAGCATTATAACCGGAAGGCCCGGGACGGAGCGAGGGCCAAGCCGGGGGCTGCAAGCGTCTCCGTCCGCCCCTCACCATCCGGCGCCACGGTAGCGCCGGAGACCGGCGTTCCACGCCAGGAGGCCCAGGGCGAAGACGGCCAGCCCGACGGCCGGGGTGGCCAGGGCGTAGGAGCGCCAGGCGGCCCGGTCCAGGAGGTAGGTGGCGGGATAGAAGGCGGTGAAGGAGATGGGGAGCACCCAAGTGAGCAGGAAGCGCAGCCAGCGGTCGTAGATCTCCACGGGGTAGCGGCCGTACACGTGCAGGTTCCAGACCAGGGGGATCAGCCCCGAGCGGCTGTCGGTCCAGAAGGCCACGCTGGCCAGGGCGACGAAGATCCCGTTGTAGACCAGCACGCTCCCCACTGTGAGGGCCAGGAGCAGCGGCAGGTCCGCCCAGCTCACGTCCAGCGCCAGCCGCCTCCCCGCCCAGGCCATGAGCGCCACGCCGCCCAGGCCACCCAGCAGCGACTCCACCTCCACCGTCTCCAGCAACACCTGGAAGAGGCTGTTGAGCGGGCGGGTGAGCACCCGGTCCAGCTCCCCGCGCACCACGTAGCGCTCGGCGAAGTTCCAGAGGTTAGCGGAGGTGGCGTTGAAGATCGAGAAGGGAACCAGGAAGTACCCGTAGATGAAGATCAGCTCGTCGCGGCTCCAGCCCTTGAGGGCGGGGACGTGCTCGAAGACCACCAGGATGAAGACCAGGCTGGCCGCCTGGCTGGCCAGGTCGGAGACCAGCCCCGCCCACAGGTCGGCCCGGTAGGCCAACCGCGCCTTGAGGTGCTGGGCGAGGTAGTGCGCCGCCAGCGCCAGGTGACCCGCCACCGCTCATCCCCCCTGGACGGCCAGCCGCCGGTGGGCGACCCGCCAGAGGGCGGCGGCCGCCAGCGCCAGCACGCCGATCCATAGCGCCTGGACGGCCAGCGCTCGCGCCAGCGCCCCGCCACGCAGGCCTCCCGCGAAGGCCAGGTTGGGCAGGTAGGCGATGGCCTGGAAGGGCAGGAAGCCCAGGACCTCGCGCGCCCAGGCCGGGTAGAAGGAGAGGGGCAGGTAGAGCCCCGAGAAGAGGTCGACGAGGACCCGCCGGGCGTGCATCAGCCCCGAGTTGTCGAGGAGGAAGAAGGCGGCCAGGCCGGTGAGCACGTTCACCAGGGCGTTCACCCAGTAGCTGAGGAACAGGGCCAGGAAGAAGGCCGGCCAGACCTGGGCGGGCGGGAGGCGGACCGGGAAGAGGGCGCAGGCGACGGCCATGCCCGGCAGGGCGAAGAAGACCAGGCGGAAGACGCCCTCGCCCAGGGCTGCGGCCAGCTTGGCGGCTAGGTAGTTGTAGGGCCGGATCAACTCGATGGCCACCCGCCCGTCCCGGATCTCGGCGGCGATCTCCCGGTCCAGGTGGTTGAAGTAGAACGCCCGCGCCATCCAAGCCACCGCCAGGTACGACGTCATCTGCGCCGGCGTCAGGCCGCCGAGCGCCTCCCTCCCCTCGTATATGGCCTGCCAGAGGAAGTGGTAGGCGCCGATGTACACGATGTACACGGCGATGCCCGTCCAGAAGTTCTCCCGGTAGGCCAGCAGGGTGAGGAAGCGGCTCCGCGCCAGCTCAACGTAGGCCGGATGCAGCACCCCGCTCCCCTCCCCCGTGCTGTAGCTGGCCCTGGTAGATGGCGTGGACGACCTCCTCCAGGCTCCCGCCGGGACCGCTGCGCAGCTCGGCCAGGGGCCCGTCGAAGATCACCCTGCCGCGATCCAGGATCACCGCCCGCTCGCAGAGCGCCTCGATGTCGCCCAGGTCGTGGGTGGTGAGCAGGACGGTGACGCCCCGCCGCCGGTTGAGCTCCCGGAGGAAGGCGCGGATCCGCCGCTTGGCCACCACGTCGAGGCCGATGGTGGGCTCGTCCAGGAAGAGGAGGGGCGGGTCGTGGAGGAGCGCCGCCGCCAGCTCGCAGCGCATCCGCTGGCCCAGGCTCAGGTGCCGCACCGGCACCTCCAGGAGGGGGTCCAGGTCGAGGGCCTCGGCGAGAAAGCCGTACTGGCGCCGGAAATCCTCCTCCGGGACGCGGTAGATCCGCTGCAGGAGCCGGAAGGACTCTCGCACGGCCAGGTCGTACCACAGCTGGCTGCGCTGGCCGAAGACCACGCCGATGGTGCGGGCGAACCGCTCGCGTTCCCGCCAGGGCACCATGCCGTTGACGCGCAGCAGGCCGGAGGTGGGGACCAGGATCCCGGCCAGCAGGCGGATGGTCGTCGACTTGCCCGCCCCGTTCGGTCCCAGGTAACCGACCATCTCCCCTCGCCGCACCACCAGGTCGACCCGATCCACCGCCCGCACGACCTGGTAACGCCGGGCGAACAGGTCGGCGAAGGCCCCGGCCAGCCCCGGACGGCTGCGGAACTTGCGGAATTCCTTGGTCAGCCCGACGGCCTCGACCACGATCTCCTCGGTCATCAACGCTCGACCCACCAGCCCTCCGCGCCGCGGCTGTACCCCACCGGCGTGACGACGACGCCCTTCAGGCGCGGGGACAGACCGAGCACCTGGTTGGGCGTGAAGAGGAAGACGTAGGGGAGCTCCTCGTTGACCCGGCGCATCCACTCGTGGTAAAGCGGTTGACGCTTCTCCACCTCGACGAGGGAGGCAGCCTCGGTGAGCAGGGCCTCGGCCTCCCGCCCGGGACGGTACCCCACCGCGTTCACCCGGGCGCGTTCCCCGAACACCGCAGACACGTCCGGATCGGTGTCCAGGTCCCACCCCAACAGGTAGAGGTCGAAGGCGCGCAGCCCGAAGACCTGACGCAGCAAGTCGCGCTCCGGCAGGGGCTCGAGCTCGACCCGGATCCCCACGGCGGCCAGGTAGTCGCGCACCATGGGCGCCAAGCGCTCGTCCACCGCGTGCCCCTGGCGATAGAAGAGGGTGAGGGACAGGCGGCGCCCGCCCCGCTCGCGGACACCGTCGCCGTTGACGTCGCGCCACCCGGCCTCGGCCAGCAGCCGCCGCGCCGCCTCCGGGTCATACGGGTAGGTGTTCAGCCCCGGCGCCTCGGCCCAGGAACCGGGGAACACGGGCGCGTGCATGAGCGTCCCGTGGGCGCCGTACACCGCGCGCAACATGGCCTCCCGGTCGAGGGCGTGGGCGATGGCCTGCCGCACCCGCCGGTTCTGGAGGATCAGCCGCCCCATGTTGATGCCCAGGTAGTGGTATCCGCGTGCCGGCCACTCCCTCAAGCGGTAACCGGCTCGCTCCACGGCCGCAGCGTCCTCCGCCCGCACCTGGAGGAGGTCGATCCCCTCGGCGGACAGCCGCTCGACGTTGAGGCGCGGTCCCAGCACCCGGAAGCGGACCTCGCTCAGGAGCGGCCGCCCGCGGAAGAAGTCGGGGAAGGCCCCGAGGCGCACCTCCTCCACGCCAGCCTCACCCCGGGCCACCGCCTCCAGCCGGAAGGGGCCGCTGCCCACGGGGTCTTCCCTGCTGGCCTCCGCCTCGGCCATCTGCGCGGGGGTCAGGCCGGCGAAGACGTGCGCCGGGAGCACGGGCAGGGAGCCGAGCCGGTCCAGGGCCGGCCCGTAGGGGCGCTCCAGCTCCACGCGCAGCGCGTGCGCCCCCAGGACGACGATCCCGCTCACGCCGGGGGACCTGCCGGCTTGGAAGGCGCGCGCCCCCTTGATGAACAGGAAGCGGTCGGCGAAGGGGCCGCGGTAGTCGTGCCGCAGCACCGTCTCCAGCGTGAAGGCGACGTCCTGGGCGGTCACGGGGCGCCCGTCGTGCCAGCGGGCGTCCGGGCGCAGGGTGAAGACGATCGCCTGCTGGTCCGGTTCCACCGCGTAGGAGGCCAGGTTGGGCACGGGCCGCAGGTCCGGCCCGTAGGAGAGCAGCGGCTCGAAGAGGAGGGCGTTGATCTCGCGATCCGCCTGATCGGTGGCGAAGAGCGGGTTCCACACGCCCTGCGGGGCCTGCCACAGCCCGACGGTGACGGCGTCCGGCGGCAGCCTGGGTTCCGGCGGCGCGCTGGGCAGGGGCGTCGCCTGCCGCATCGCCCCCAGCGCCGGAGGGGACGGCTGCCCCGCCGCCCCGGGCCCCTCCCGCTCTCCCCGCCCCGTTCCGAAGATGGCGAAAAGAAAGAGGAAGGCCCCCACCCAGCCCACCACTCCCAGAAGGGGCCGGGGGGTGAGAAACAGCCGCCGCAGCGGCTGGTCGTGCTGCTTCACCGTCATCGCCTCGCCACATTATAGCACGGGCCTGTCGGGGGACCGCTCCCCGGCGCCGGGTGACGGCCCCTTCTCCA